>JAQYUY010000060.1 GCA_028728195.1 Endozoicomonas sp. (ex Botrylloides leachii) | reverse complement strand
GCATTAGGTCTTGCAACACCCATATCAGTTATCGTTGGTGTGGGTAAAGCAGCAGAAATAGGACTAATTATTCGTAGAAGTGAAGCATTACAGCGTGCTAGTAATATCACAACCATCGTGCTTGATAAAACCGGCACTATTTCAGAAGGTCAGCCTAAAGTTATTGATATTATCGCAAGTGAACCATTTTCCAAAGACAGCATACTAACATTGGCCGCCAGTATAGAAAAAGCCTCAGAACATCCGTTGGCAGCTGCTATTGTAGCAGCTGCCCATAAATATCAATTGCAACTATCGACTATTACACAGTTCGAATCCATTACTGGGCAGGGAGTAAAGGGTAGAGTAAATAAAAAAACAATACTGCTGGGTAATAAACAACTGATGGCGACTAATGGTATTGCTCTCAATACAATTACAACGCAAGTCAGCACTTTTAGTGAGCAAGGACAAACGCCCTTATATCTTGCTGTTAACGATCAGCTTGCCGGACTTATCTGTGTATCAGACCCTATCCGTGAAGATGCTATCGCAGCCATTAAACGATTGCGTCAACTCAGTATCAGTGTCGCCATGCTTACCGGAGACAATGCAGAAACAGCAAAAGCTATTGCCGAAAAAATTGGCATTGATACTTTTTGTGCAAATGTTTCACCTAAGGATAAAGCTATTTATATCAACAAATTACAGCGGCAAGGTGAAGTAGTGGGCATGACTGGCGATGGCATTAATGATGCTCCCGCATTAGCACAAGCAGATGTTGGTTTTGCCATTGGCTCGGGTACGGATATAGCCATTGAAACTGCTGATATAACGCTACTTCGTTCATCTCTGCATAGCTTAAGCGATGCAATAGAGCTATCCAGAGCCACATTGCGTAATATTAAACAAAATCTCTTAGGTGCTTTTGCCTATAATGCTTTAGGCATTCCTATCGCGGCTGGCATTTTATTCCCTTTCTCGGGCATATTACTCAATCCTGTTATTGCTGGAGCAGCTATGGCGCTATCATCTGTGACAGTTGTAACCAATGCCAACCGTTTAAAACTGTTTAAACCCTCACAGGAACTGCCATTATGACTATTCTCATCAATATGATTGGACTAACACTCATGGCAATCATCATATGGTGGTTTTGGCTAACAAGCAGCAAATAATATGCACGGCGCTAAGCATCTTGATATCATTTTAGTACGGTATTGGATGTTTTTTTTATGATCTTTGAAAAGGCAATACCCACCTCAAATAATAACCACATCGGTATTGCTAGCAGCGATTGAGAAATTACATCCGGCGGTGTTAGCAACATACCTACAATAAAGCACATAACGACCACATAGGGTCTCTTATTAGACAAACTCTCTGCGCTGGTTACACCTGACCATATCAATAGCACTGTCGCAACAGGGATTTCAAATGCAATCCCAAAAGCAAACAACAGTTTTAATATAAAGCTTAAATAGCTATTGATATCTGTCATCATGGCGACCGAGTCAGGTCCTGCTGAAGTAAAAAACGAAAAAATTAAAGGGGAAATAACAAAATACGCAAAACTAACGCCTAGATAAAATAGTAAGACACTGGCCACCAATAGCGGAATTGCAAACCGCTTTTCATGGCGGTATAACCCAGGTGATATAAAGGCCCAAATTTGGTGAAGAATAAAAGGTATAACTATAAAAAATGCTACCACCAATGTGAGCTTAAAAGGTGCAAGAAAAGGCGATGTGACCTCTGTTGCTATCATCGTGCTACCTGCTGGCAGCTTATCTCTTAGTGGTTCCGAAATAAAAATATAAATATCGTTAGCAAAATGGAATAGCCCAACAAAAACTATCAGTACAGCAGCCAAGCTTTTTAACAACCTGCGCCTTAGCTCAAGAAGATGCTGGACCAGTGATTGCTCTCTATCACTGGTCCTATTTTCCTTTTTTTCAGCCATTATTTATCGTCTGGCCTTAGTTGACTGTTGACCGGTTATATTGCTAACTACAGCAGACTCTTGACTATCGAGATCTATAACAGTGTCAGTAGACGTTTTTTTATTGTCGACAGCTGCCTTACTTAGAAATGCATCCTGCTCTTTAAACTGACCCTGCTCTTTATTCAACGTCTTCATTACAGCCTCATTATGCAGTTGACGTTTTATTTCATCTGTACCGATTTCCTGCTCTAATTCATTTTTTATCGACTGCATACTGGATCGAATTTTTCCAACCCAGTAAGCCGTTGCCTTAATAGCCTCAGCAAAACGCTCAGGACCCAGAACAATCAATGCTATGGCACCCACTAGCAACAACTCTGTAAATCCGATATCCAGCACAACAGTTCACTCTCAGTTAGAATTAATGCCGTTCTTTTTGTTGTTTAATTGCCTCTGAATCAATCGGCTTAGCCTGTTGTTCACTCGATTCTGGGGTATCTTCGGATCTTATAGCTTTCTTAAAGCCTCTTACCGCACTGCCCAAATCTGCACCCAGCGAACTAAGCCTTTTTGTGCCAAAAAGCATCAAAACAATTAGCAGAATAATCAGAAGCTGCCAAATACTGACTCCACTGAACCCCATATTGCTCTCCCCTGCCTCCCGTTATAAAGGCATTTATTCGTTGCAAAAAATAGAATAGCAGCCACACTTTGTTGCTTTTTTCAAGAGATCATCAACAGCCTTTTATCTATTTTTACCACATTAAAGGTTTATGTTCTCCATACAAAAATACAAATATTACCTTATGCTTCCTACCTTACATGCCAACCTAGTGCTGCTATCAGTGTGCCAGCATCCAGGCACCTAACCCAGCCAACAACACACCTGCCTCAGGTATGTGATTTAAGAACCCCGGGAAGATAAAAGAAGCTACAGCTAACGTTACTATTACAATACCAGTGATGCGCGTTCTAATAGATTTTTTATGTATATTTTTTTGTTCTTTTACTAACTGGCTCTGTTGCTCAGTCAATAGTCTCAAACCAGACACTATCTGATGGGCTAATACAGGAGCGTTAAACAACCATTCAGAGCTAGTCTCTTTAAAAGAACGAGCGACATTTGACGGGCTTACCTGCTCTTTCATCCAACCTTCCAGAAAAGGTTGAGCCGTATTCCAAAGATTAAGCTCAGGATACAACTCCCTGCCTAAACCCTCAACATTTAGTAACGTCTTTTCCAGCAGTACTAATTGTGGTTGTATTTCCATATTAAATCGCCTAGCTGTTTGAAATAAGCGCACTAAAAGCTGCCCAAAAGATATGTCTTTCAGTGGCTTTTCAAAAATCGGCTCACAGACTGTTCGAATAGCTGATTCAAGCTGACCCACTTTGGTATCACTGGGAACCCAGCCAGAATCGATATGCAACTGCGCGACTTTACGGTAATCCCTGCGGAAAAAAGCTAACAGATTACAGGCAAGATAACGCTGATCTTCAGTCTCCAGCGTTCCAACAATGCCGCAATCAATACCGATATAGCGAGGTTCTGCCGGATTATCTACATCAACAAAGATATTGCCCGGATGCATGTCTGCATGAAAAAAACGATCGCGGAAAACTTGAGTAAAAAAAAGTTCTACTCCTCGTTCTGCTAATTTTTTCATATCAGTACCACAGGCTTTTAATGTCTGAATATCAGAAACAGGAACACCATGAATGCGCTCCATAACCATAACTTTAGGCCGACAGTAATCCCAGTAAATTTGGGGTATAAACAATAAATGAGAAACAAGAAAATTTCGTCGCAATTGAGAAGCATTTGCAGACTCTCTTAACAGATCCAGCTCATCCAGAATGGTTCGTTCGTAATCAGCAACTACTTCTAGCGGTCGAAGGCGACGAGCATCTTTTGATACCCGCATCAGCAATCTAGCAAAAAAATACATTAACCGAATATCTTTACGAATGACCTTTTCAATACCGGGCCGAATAACTTTTATGACAACATTATCGCCACAATGTAGGCGAGCACTATGAACCTGAGCAACAGAAGCTGAGGCTAGCGGTTCACGATCAAAACGATCAAAAAGAACATCAATCTTATTGCCAAGACTACTCTCAATAATCTCTATAGCCTGATCTGGCGGGAAAGGAGAAACATTATCCTGAAGGTTTGCCAGCTCCTCACTGACATCATCAGGCAATAGGTCCCGACGAGTTGATAACATCTGTCCAAACTTGATAAAAATAGGCCCAAGAGACTCTATCGCTATCCTTAGTCGAACGCTTCTTGGCGCCCTATTAGGTGCCACTGCAAAACACCCAACCAATAGCCGAATAATAACCCTTAAACTAAACGGCAAGCGCTCGGGGTCTAAAAAACTATCTAGCCGGTTGCGAGCAACAACACCGATAATTTTAAATATACGGGTCAACTGCTTTACCCCTAATCTTACTTATAGCTGTTTATCAAGTTTATGCACCTTATCAGTAAGCATGCTAAGCGCTTCCTGCAACTCGATGACATCAACAGTAAAGGTATCTAACTCATTTCTTGACGGCACAAGTCGCAGCTCCTCTTGTAAGTAGTCTGTAAGATTTTCTGCTGCAATCGTTCTTACTCCCTCTGCCTGTTTGGACAAAAAGCGAACACCCTGAGCTAATAAGTGACCACCAACATCACCAAAGCTGCGACAAAGTACAGACTCCCAATCAAGCTCAATCAATAGCAGAATACTACTGAGACGATCAAGCACATCTTCACGCCCCCAAGACGATAAACCTGTTATGTTAGCTATAGGTTGATTGCGCCGCATGATCAGATCAGCAAGCGTCATCAGAGGTCCTCTTACACCTGCATCAACTTCATTTTCATAATAACCAAGCAATCGAATAGACGCTTTCTCCAAAGAAGCATAGCATTTGAACTTCGGCTCAGTGCAGTACACTTCAACAACAATTCCTGCCATCTTTCCAATCTCAGTCATACTAACAGGATCAAGCATTAGAGCAGCATCAAGTTGTTTTTCTAATCCTGCCAACAGCGCTGCTTTAACACTGGGCTCATTCAAAAAACCTTCGTTGGGAAAAGATGCCCTCATTACGGTTTAATCCCTTTATGCAAAGCAACAATCCCACCCGTCATATTGTGATAACTCGTATTCACAAACCCTGCATCTTGCATAAGCCCTTCAAGTGTTTCCTGATCAGGATGCATGCGAATGCTTTCAGCAAGATAGCGATAACTATCAGCATCACCTGTAACCATCTTGCCAATCAGTGGCAATAGCCCAAAGGAATAAGCATCATAGGCTTTGGTTAGCAGAGGATTATTTGTTTTGGAAAATTCAAGAATCAATAAGCGCCCACCAGGCTTTAATACACGACACATAGATTGTAATGCAGCCGCTTTATCAGTCACATTACGCAAGCCAAATGAAATAGTGACGCAGTCAAATGTATTATCAGTGAAGGGCAAGCATTCGGCATTTGCCTGAACAAATTCAATATTGCTACTCAAGCCTTCATCAAGCAGCCGATCTCGACCTACTTTTAGCATAGACTCATTAATATCAGCTAGAATAACCTGACCCTTATCACCAACGAGATAAGAAAATTGCTTTGCTAAATCACCCGTGCCGCCGGCAATATCCAAAATTTTCTGCCCCGGACGCACCGCAGAGCACTCGATAGTAAAGCGCTTCCATACCCGATGAATGCCCATTGACATAAGATCGTTCATGATATCATAACGACTAGCCACAGAATGAAAAACACCGGCTACCAGTTTTTCCTTCTCGTCACGGGGAACCTGTTGATACCCAAAATGAGTCGTCCCGTTTTTTTTATCCATACGAGCCGTCCTGTTCTCCAAAAAATTGGCCTCATTGTAACCTTAGTTTGCAATAACAGCTATCTTCTATAGGTGTTCATAAAGAATGAACATTACGATTGAACGCCCCTTAAATCCTTTAAGTTATATTAGGTTAAGGTCAAAGCAGCTGCCGTTCAGCAAAAGACAGCACTCTCCCAGCACCAATGATCATATGATCTAGTACACGGATATCAATAAGATTCAATGCTTCCTTTATAACGTTGGTGATACGAATATCGGCTTCACTGGGTTCAGGGCTGCCTGATGGGTGATTATGAGCAAGTATCACGGCAGATGCATTCAAACTTAAAGCGCGCTTTACAATTTCTCTGGGGTAAACCGCAGCACTGTCAACCGTGCCATAAAATAGGTTCTCCAGCGACAGTAGTCGATGCTGGGTATCAAGAAAAAGGCAGGCAAAAGCTTCTCTTTCCATTCCCTGATAATGCAACTTTAACCGCTCCCGCGTTACTTCTGTACTGGTTAATGAAACCCCTTTATCGAGCTTCTGATTAAGAACACGCCGGTATATCTCAAGAACTACCAGCAACTGTGTTATCTTGGCTACACCCAACCCTTTGATTTTATGAAGCCTTTCATAACTTGCATTCAGAAGCTTATCCAATCCACCAAACCAACTAAGCAGTCGAGCTGATAACTCCTGAACACTCATATCATTGCCTCCTGTTCGGAGTAAAATGGCTAATAACTCTTGATCTGTTAGCTGCTCAGAACCATACTTAATGAGTTTTTCTCTGGGTGCTTCCAGCCCACTTGAATCTTTTTCTTTTTTTATTACATTGTTTTTTTGCACTGTTAACGCTCGCCTGTGATAACCGTTAGCTGTTAAATTGAGAGTATTTGAGACAAAATTCCATTGAAATAATTCCGGAGATTTTTCCACCTTATGCAACAATTACGAAATAAACGAATTGTGCTTGGCGTAAGCGGTGGTATTGCTGCCTATAAAAGCGCTGAGCTGATTCGGATGCTCACTAAATCTGGTGCGGAAGTTCGCGTAGTCATGACCTCCGCAGGCTGTGAGTTTATTACGCCTTTAACCTTACAGGCTCTGTCTAATAATCCGGTCCATTTAGATTTGCTTGATCCTGAATCAGAAGCAGGCATGAGCCATATAGAGCTGGCGCGGTGGGCTGATAGAGTTCTAATTGCACCCGCAACCGCTGACTTTATGGCTCGCTTGTCTGGCGGACATGCTGATGACCTATTAACGACTCTGTGCCTTGCCACCAGTGCGCCGATTTCTCTTGCTCCTGCTATGAATCAAGAAATGTGGCGCGATAGTCAAACACAGCAAAATGCTAAGGCTCTTAAACAGCGCGGCATAGCATTTTTTGGTCCCGCCGATGGCGTGCAAGCCTGCGGAGATGTAGGTCTAGGACGCATGCTAGAGCCAGAGCTGATTGCTGGGCGTTTAGCACAAACCATTGACACCAAACGCCTTACCGGTATCAATATAATGATTACAGCGGGTCCGACGCGTGAACAGCTTGATCCTGTTCGTTATATTTCCAATCATAGTTCAGGAAAAATGGGCTATGCCTTAGCAGAAGCCGCAGCAGAGGCAGGCGCAAGCGTCACCCTAATCAGTGGGCCTGTGCACATTCCGATACCTGAGCGAGTCAATTGCATCAATGTGATTAGCGCGAGAGACATGTATCACTCTGTACATCAGCATATTGCAGAACAGACTATATTTATTGGTTGCGCTGCTGTCTGTGATTATCGTCCAGAAAAAATAGCTCGTGGAAAAATCAAAAAAAATCCTGATAATTGCAATGAACGCATGGAAGTACAATTGGTTTGCAATCCGGATATTATCGCCTCAGTAACAGATCTTCGCCAGCCTCCATTCGTTGTTGGCTTCGCAGCAGAAAGCCACGATGTTATGCAATATGCTGCTGATAAGCTGAAGCGAAAAAAACTGAACCTAATCATCGCTAATGATATTTCTAATACTAATATTGGCTTTAACAGCGATAATAATGAAGTCACTGTATTAGGTCTTAATATTGAAAAAAAGCTGCCATTATCATCTAAAAAGTTACTATCTCAAAAACTATTAGAGATAATTTCAGATAATTACATTACTTGGAAAAATAAAGCAGAAAATAATGAAAAAGTTGAAAACAATTATTCTTGATAAGCGTCTAGGCAAAGAATTTCCCTTACCAAATTACGCAACCGAAGGATCAGCCGGCCTTGATTTGCGTGCCTGTATTGATACGCCTCTATCTCTGGAACCGAGTCAAACCGAGCTAATTCCTACCGGCATGTCCATATATATTCAAGACCCGACACTGGCTGCAATGATTTTACCTCGCTCGGGACTGGGGCATAAACAAGGAATTGTACTCGGCAACTTGGTTGGCTTAATTGATTCTGATTATCAAGGTCAACTGATGGTGTCTTGTTGGAATCGTAGTCACAAAACATTCATTATCAATCCAGGTGAGCGCATTGCACAGCTCGTATTGGTGCCCGTAATACAGGCTGAGTTGGATATTGTGGATAGTTTTGATGAAACTCACCGCGGTGAAGGCGGCTTTGGACACTCTGGGCACCAATAAATACTTACTTTTGCATAAACTGCCTCGACTATCGTGCCGTAATAGCTCATTTTATAGCGCTTTACGAAGAGGCTTGCAAGAGCATTTGTAAATCTAAGCCTACCGCTTATTAATCGACCGTGAAAACTTAATTGATAGCCATTAGTGTTCTTGTTTTATCAGAGCTAGACTACATTTATTTAGCTGCAATACACTTTCTCTTTCACTATAAAATTTAACCTAAAGCCTAATGGATAAAATTAAGAAAATTTCTAGAAAAGAACACATACTTCAAGCACTAGCTCAGATGTTGGAAAATTCCTTAGGGGAGAGAGTAACTACTTCAGCATTAGCAAAAACTGTAGGCGTATCTGAAGCGGCTCTATACCGTCACTTTCCTAGCAAAGCAAAAATGTTCGAAGGACTGATCGAGTTCATTGAGGCTGCTTTTTTCTCTCGAATAAATATCATTATTACCGATAATCAGAGCGCACAAATACGCTGCGAAAAAATTATATTGCTGCTGCTGCGCTTTTGTGAGAAAAATCCAGGATTAACCCGACTATTGACGGGTGACGCGCTTGCAGGCGAAGCACAACGCTTACACAAGCGAATCACCTTAATTTTTGATCGCTTTGAAACACATATAAAACAAATTTTGAGAGAAGCGGAAATAAAAGAAGGTTTACGTACCTGCTTGCCTACCGGTACCGCAGCTAATCTTATATTAGCAGCTGCTGAAGGACGTATTAGTCAATACGTTCGCTCGGGCTTTAAACGATTACCCACTGATCTATGGGTAGATCAGTGGAAAATAATATCAGCCAGTGTTTTTAGGAGATGATACCGTATTTTTCTCGGTATGCCGTAATCGCTGGCACATATTGCTTAAGACTATTATCTTGCAACGTGTATTCTAATAGTTCGCTCAATGTCACAATACTAATAACCTGAATGTTAAAATCACGCTCAATCTCTTGAATGGCAGACAGCCCCCCCGATCCTTTTTCTTGACGATCAAGAGCCACCAAAACCGCAGCAGGTTTGGCATCTGAGTTTTTAATTATTGCCATAACGTCCCGCACAGCAGTACCCGCCGTAATCACATCATCAACGATAACTGTCCTGCCTTTTAATGGCCCTCCGACAATATTGCCGCCTTCGCCATGATCTTTTCTTTCCTTGCGGTTAAAGCACCAAGGTGTATTGTGCCCATGGCGCTCTGAAAGCGCAACAGCGGTTGCCGCAGCTAGGGGAATGCCTTTGTAAGCCGGTCCAAAAAGAAGATCAAATTTAATACCCGAATCCATAAGTGCTTTGGCATAAAATTGCCCAAGCTTACTCATGGCTTCACCAGTATTGAACAAGCCAGCATTAAAGAAGTAAGGCGATTTACGGCCTGATTTTAGGGTAAACTCTCCAAAACGAATCACTTCTTCCTGTAAAGCAAAATCAAGAAAGCTCTTTTTATAGTCCAACATAGGCTGTACACCTTATTCAAAATTAATTTACTGCACGTCTGATTACTCAGGATTACGCAAAGTAGTTTATACCTACTGAACTTGAAATTACTAGTTTTTAGTCAATTTAATGAATCAACCGTACTCATTGGAAATAAAGACCTACATCTGGTTTCCTATTTGCGTTTTTACGTCATTTATACCCATAACCACTGGAAAAGATTGATGAATTAGTATTTTTTAACACCTTATAACCATATTGAAATTCATACTCATACCTCAACAAAAGTTGACTCTATAGTACAAAATAAAAATAGCATGAGGCCCTTAAAAGTGATTATGCTTTACCTTTCTAGGAGGATGAGTATAGGACTTATGCACTAATAAATATTTGAAAACATAAACAATTGCAATACCGAGCAAAATATAAAAGCCTAGAATAGCTAATAGCATCCCAATCATCGTCATGACGTTGCTACATATATATAATATTAATCCTGCTGTCGCCTTTTATTTAATTAATCTGCTAATCTAAATGACTCTATACTGTTTAGTTTTATAAAATCTCTGACCCACCGTAAGAATAACGAGATCATTAAATAATAATAAAGATAATTACTACGCTAATAGCTTCTTTATTCCTGGTAAGTAAACCGCTCAGATAGGCTATCATCAAATTGCACTCGCCCACCACCTATTCATCATTGCTCCTATATTTTTTGGAAGTTATTCTGATAGATTTTTTGGAAGTTATTCTGATAGCTGATGACATCAAGGTCAATTAGAGATAATTTTCTATAGAATGTGCTGTAAGATGATATTCCTTCAGGAAACTCAATAAAGAGTTTAAGTCAACTCAATCTGCTTGTGATAGAAAACACCTATACACCGGGAGTAGCAATACTATTAAAAATACATTATCAGGGTGATCGCTTGATTCTCTGGGTTCACAAGAGTAACCGTTCTATATATTATTCACTGCATTGTAATAGTCTATTTTTTATGATTACCCTTGTATTTCTTCCAACTTCTCACCATCTATAAGTGTTAATATTCACTAAATTAATGCTTTACAACATATGAAAACTCGGTGAGCATACAGGGAAAATTATGATAACAAGCAGCATATTTTTATGCTTATGGGCATAGATATAAGAAAAATTTTTACAATTCTCTCAATCTTTGCCTTAATCTACATGACACAATAAATCAAATCGCATTTATGCGGATTAAAAATTTTGCCATGAGCAGCTATTATTGATTAAATATTGTTTATGCAATTCCATTTAAGCATCAATAGGCTATCGTTAAATATAATACAGTAGTCGCTTTACTTATGGCGCTAGAAGTACTCTGACAAGGTGTAATCAATGAGAGTTATAAGTTTCAACTGCGAAGGCATTAGTTGCGCTAAAGAAAAAGGGTTATTCAAATGGATCATGCAGCAAGATCCTGACATCGTCTGCCTTCAAGATATTCAAGAAGATGACGAAATAATGTCAAGCGACACTTATCAGATAGAAGGTTATTTATGCTATTCATTTAGCGGGTACAATCGACCACTTTCTGGAGGAGTTTGCATCTATACACGACAACCACCTAAAGCTATTATTACTGGACTAGGATACCCTGAATCAGACGATACTGGTCGTTATATTCAAGCTGATTTTGATAAAATAAGTATTTCTAATATTTATATTCCTGAAGGCAAAGATGACGATAGTCAACATTTTAAATATAAATTTCTTGATGGCTACTCTCAAAATTTAAGTCGGCAACGTCGTAAGCGACGAGAGTTCATTATGACTGGAACATGGAATATTGCTCATCGAAAAATTGATGTCTTTAATTGGAGAGAATCAGAAAAAAAATCTGGATTTAAAGAAGCTGAACGAAATTGGATGGAAGGCTTGTTAAACGATATGAATTTTTTTGATGCCTATCGCGAGGTTGACCAAGAGCCAAATCAGTTCACCTGGTGGCAAGATGAGTATATGAGACAAAATAATATTGGCATGCGTCTTGACTACCATATCATCACCGCTGGTATGCGCCAAAGAGTTCTCAATGGTGGTATTTATAAGGGTCAGATGTTCTCTTCCCATGCACCGGTAATCATTGATTATGACTGGGAATTAAACATCTGATTACAATAGTCGTTTTAGAAGATACCTATTTCAAAACTATTTAGGAGCCTGCTAAAGACTGTTTTTGCAGTAAAACCAATTCTTCAATGCCTTGACGTGCCAAAGCCAGCATAGCTGTCATTTCATTCTGACTAAAGGGTGCCGCTTCAGCGGTCCCTTGAACCTCAATAAAACCGCCTGATTCAGTCATAACAACATTCATATCTGTATCAGCCGAAGAGTCTTCTGGGTAATCAAGATCCAAAACAGGGCTTCCTTTGTAAATACCAACAGAAACAGAGGCAATCATATTAGTCAAAGGGTTATTCTTGATGATTTTTCGCTGTTGCATATAACCAATAGCATCAACCAATGCAACACAAGCGCCTGTGATCGAAGCTGTTCGAGTACCACCATCGGCCTGAATAACATCACAGTCTATCGTAATGGTGTTTTCACCTAATAGCTTGAGGTCGACAGCAGCACGAAGAGAACGACCAATGAGCCGTTGAATTTCAAGGGTACGCCCTCCCTGTTTCCCCCTAGCAGCTTCTCTACCTATTCTGTCTGAGGTAGAGCGGGGTAACATGCCGTACTCAGCCGTTACCCAACCCTGACCAGAACCTTTTAAAAAACGGGGCACGCCTTTTTCAACAGATGCAGTACAGATTACTTTAGTTCCACCAAATGTAATCAAAACAGAACCTTCGGCATGTTTCGTATAATGGCGAACAATGGATACTTCACGCAGTTGGTCAGCTGTTCTTCGACTAGGACGCATCAGAGCTACCTTGAATAAATTATCTAGAAAAACGTCGGATTATAACCTCTATATTAATGCCAGAAAAAGTGCCTTTTATTTAAATACACATAAATTAGTGCCTGTATGCTACAGTTCCAGATTTGTCATTGTTGGAAAACGTATTTAATGATCTCTAGTATGACGGCTTTTGCCCGAATTCAGGCGCAAGGCCAATGGGGCAGCTTAGTATGGGAAATTCGATCTGTTAACCATCGGTATCTTGAGCTAAGTTTCCATTTGCCAGAATATCTACGTGATATTGAACCCGATGTAAGAAACATTTCACGAAAATGTTTATCTAGAGGCAAGGTTGAATGCTCTCTGAAGCTACTACTATCAGATACTAGGCAGTCGCTCAATCTAAATCCTATAGTGTTAGCTAACGTCAAAAATGCTCTTGCTGAAATTAATGATATGTTTCCCGATACGCAACCAATCAATCCTTTAGATATCTTAAATTGGCCTGGCGTCCAAATGATTGAAGAGGTCAACCTATCACCTGTGCGGAAAGCTGCCATAAAAGGCTTTGAAGACGCAATGGTAACGCTAATACACACACGCCAGCGCGAAGGTGCAGAACTAAGCAGTTTCATTGATACTAGACTAACTCAAGCGGCAGCTCAGATTAACCTTTTGCGCACCCTTTTACCAAGCATTCTCAGTGAACAACAACAAAAACTGCTAAACCGCCTGAAGGATATTAAGCAAGAGTTTGACCCCAACCGCCTTGAACAAGAAATGGTTACTGTTGCACAAAAGCTGGATATTGAAGAGGAATTAGACCGCCTTGATATTCACATTGCTGAGGTCAAACGAATACTGCTATCTAACAAAAAATCTATTAGTATTGGTCGACGTTTAGACTTTTTGATGCAAGAGCTAAATAGAGAAACTAATACATTATCATCTAAGTCTATTAATGCAGACCTTACCCAAGCCGCTGTTAATCTGAAAGTGCTCATTGAGCAAATGCGCGAACAAGTTCAAAATATTCAGTAAGTCTCGGAGTCCTCATGTACAAAGGAAGTCTTTATATTGTTGCAGCACCTTCTGGAGCAGGAAAAACAAGCCTTGTTAAGGCTATGGTGAAATCTACGCCGCATATTCAGATGTCTATTTCACATACCTCCCGTGAAAGACGATCAGGTGAGCAAGATGGCGTTAACTATCATTTTACGTCAGTCGCTGCTTTTAAAAAAATGCTTGCCGAAGGCATATTTATGGAACATGCAGAAGTATTTGGCAACTATTATGGCACGTCAAGAAAATGGGTACTTGAACAAATTAATAAAGGCGAAGATGTTATCCTCGAAATAGACTGGCAAGGAGCGCAACAAATTCGTAGCATTATGCCAGAGGCTGTCAGCATTTTTATATTACCTCCCTCCAAAGAAGTGCTCCACCAGCGTCTTGTCGGTCGAGGACAAGATACCAAGGATGTTATTGAAAACAGAATGGTGCAAGCAGTGAATGAAATGTCTCACTATAAAGAATTTGACTATATCGTGGTCAATGATGAGTTTGATTTAGCCCTGAGAGATCTGCAAACTATTATTCGTAGCAAGCGACTTTCCATAGACTGGATTGAGTGCTACAAAGCAGACTTAATAAATAGCTTAGTTAATTAGGCCTTTTTTTAGCTTTCAGCTCACATAAAAACGCTGGGATATTTTGTATAAGCAAACAGTTCCAGCCAATTATCTTTTTAATTTGTCATAATTTAGTAATTAAAAGGAAAGCAACGTCAACAAATATCCGCTCTATCTCTTTAGTTCCTCATAATAAACTAAAAAAAAGTAAAACAGGGTCTAACTATTCTTGATTAGCATTAGAATTGCTGCGTGGGTTCCATCAAAAAAATCTCGTACAGAGACATAACGCCTCCTTTATAGAGGCTTGAGCTTATTGTTTTTCTAAAAACTCTGCTGCAAACAAAGCAGGGAGTAGTGGGGTTTGATAAACCTTTATTGGAAGGTTGGTCAACATTTTTTGTCAATACACACACATAAATTCAGGAGTATGGTTATGCAAAAGAGGTTGCTTGCCACTGTAATATCTTCTTTAATTGCCTCTCAGGCAATGGCTGTTGAAGCCGTTAATCCGAACAATCAAAAAATTGATTCGGGTACTCAAACTACTGTTTATACAGATCACAATAACACACTTGCTATTGGTGGCCGGATTGGCATCCAAACAGAAACAAAAGACAAAAAAACAAGCCCAGGTAACGACAGCTCTCGTTTAAACTTATCTTTCGCTCATAAAATAAGTGATCAAACAACAGGATTTGCTGTCGCTGAGTGGGGTTATACTCCTCATAATGAATACAAAAATGTTAATGGTAAAACAGAGGCTGGTGACACCTTTTCTAACCGCCTAGGTTACTTAGGCATTAAAAATGATAAATGGGGCGCACTTTCTTTTGGTAAACAGTGGTCTGTTTATTACGATATCGCTGGATGGACTGACCAATACGCTATCGGTGGCGGTCAAGCTATGGGTGTATACAATGGCTTTACTGACGATGGTGGATTCAGCGGTACAGGCCGTGCGGATGCGGCTATTGATTACCGAGGAACCTTTTTCCACGGTTTAAACGTTGGTGCTCAGTATCAATTGCGTGATACTAATTATGATGAAAGTAACACCTCTTATTCATCAGGAGATGTCAAACGCACAGGCGGTTATCAGGTTGCTCTTAGCTACGACTTGCCTATGGGGCTATCCGTTGGTGCGACTTATAACGAAACCAATTTTGACGCAACGCAACTCAATAGTACTAGCCTAAACGGACTAAAATCTAGAGCAACTGTTGGTGGTATCAAATTCCATATGAATGATCTCTATCTGGCTGGAACCTACGGTCAGTTTGAAAATCATACTGCAGCAACCTATGGTTTTGATTCCTCAGATATTTCTGGAAGTGTCCTAACGCCATTTTCTTCTAATGTAGCTTACAATATGTCACTGGATAGAAAGTCTCGAGGTATTGAACTGTATGGCCGTTATCGCCTGAGTCAATTACTGGATGGTGGCATCTCTCTGGAAACTGGCTGGAATAAACTGGATGTTCAAAAAGACAACATGAACAACGACTCTGATGCCAAGCTTGATAAGGCCATGGTCGGTGCTATTTATGAGGTTGGTTCTATGCAGTTTGCTGCTGAATATATTTGGAATAACAGCAAATACAAAGATGTTGCTACTGACGCATACAAAAATGGCGAAAATTACTTCAACCTGCAAGCACGTTACTACTTCTAAGCTAATAAGCTATAGCGTGTAGTCGATTAACAGCCAGCCTGATAGTTACTATTCTTATAGGGTAGCTATCAGGCCGACTCCTGCCTCATCTTGCAAAGCTCCGCCACAATAATCATCGTTTTATAATTTATTAACTAAGACCAAAGCTAGTCCCATCAGCCTTTACTCTGTATCAGAGATCTCATATATCTTTGCCGCTATATTTTTCTATTTTATGCCAGAAGAACATAATCACCGCTGGATCTCCGTCTTACCAGCTGCTTTCATGATACTGAGTTTTATTGGCTGGTTATACTCCAATGTTTATTGATATCTCATTAATAAATAGATAATAGTCATTGTGTTTTCTAACTACTGTAATGAGCATAGGCAGTCAGACTCCAGAAAAATACGCTCTGGTCTACTGATAAACAAACTCAAACTCAGGGAGGTTTATTAAAAAAAACAAAAAAAAACCAGTTACCAATAGGGGGAGAGGATAACTGGCTCCAGAGTATAGCACCTGTGTGGGGATCATGATGCTATGTGTAACTATCAACACTCAACACAAAAGGAGTAATGTGAACACTTTTTCAGCTGCTCATATTACATCTGACACATAGATTTTAGAAAAGTTCATTTTTTTTTAAAAAAAATTATCTCTGGGTAATATCTTCTCATTCTGAGCCTTCTACTTCTTCAGAAAGCAACCATTGATCAAGCTTTTGAGCCAATGTATCAACCCCCGTATTTTTTAATGACGAGAATAACTGAACACTGATCATAGGCAGGTCTTTCAGTTGATTTTTTAGCTGGTTAAGTATCTGCGTTGCAGCCCCATACTTCATCTTATCCGCTTTAGTAAGTAATATATGCAGCGGTAAGTTTGACTCAGTGCTCCATTCTAGCATCATCAGATCAAATGCTTTCATTGGGTGGCGAATGTCCATCAATAAAACTAACCCTACTAGCGACTTCCGGTGCGTCAGATAGTTATTTAAATGATATTGCCATGCTTTTTTCATTGCCTCTGGCACTTTTGCATAGCCATAACCTGGCAGGTCAACAAGACAGATACCTTCTTCGATAGAAAAAAAGTTAATTAGCTGTG
Organism: Endozoicomonas sp. (ex Botrylloides leachii); assembly: GCA_028728195.1. Taxonomy (GTDB): domain Bacteria; phylum Pseudomonadota; class Gammaproteobacteria; order Pseudomonadales; family Endozoicomonadaceae; genus Endonucleibacter. Next base: position 33,748 of record JAQYUY010000060.1, on the reverse strand, counting down.
TGCGGCCAGGAGTCTTACTGGTGCGAGCTAATTTATTACAGCCTGTCAGAGTGTTTAATGCACTGGATTTACCTGCGTTAGATCTTCCTGCAAAGGCAACTTCTAGCCCTTTATCAGGAGGGCATTGACTAAGCTGTGCAGCGCTTTTTAAAAAGCTTGCCTTTCGATAATTCGGGGTTTTTTTCGATTTAATCATTAACTGGGTCAGCTTTAAAAGCAGTGAGTGGCGATAGAATAATAATAGCTTCCTATTATATACTTTCAGAAATGAAGGAGCATACTTAATACTTGCTAAAAAATTATCAAGTAACAGCCATTCTAGGCTGGTGCCGCAGCTGGGGCAAATAATGAAAAAAATCATTTTCGGATTGATCATGTCAATAGGAATAACGGAATATACCTTTGCAAAGGGTGATCCTATAGCGGGAAAAGCAAAGGCATCTACCTGCGCTGCATGTCATGGCTCCACAGGCATTAGTTTGGCACCTAATTATCCTCATCTTTCTGGCCAAGGAGAACGTTATTTGGCCAAGCAAATTATGGATATCAAGGATGGAGTAAGAGTTGTTCCTGAGATGACACCTTTTGTAAGCAACCTTTCACAACAAGATATTAACGACATCGCGGCTTTTTATGCCAGCCAATCAGCACCTTCAGGGGTAACTGAAGAAAAGTATCTCTCTCTGGGTGAGGAAATTTATCGAGCGGGTAATGGCAAAAAAAATATTCCAGGTTGTGCTGCTTGCCATTCACCTATGGGGCAAGGCAATGCACTAGCAGGCTATCCCAGCCTAAGAGGTCAGCAGGCAGCTTATACCGCTAAGCAACTTCGTGATTTTAGAGAAGGCGAGCGAACTAATGATGGAGATGCGCAAATGATGAGAACCATCGCTGAAAAGTTATCTAATCAAGAAGTTGAGGCGGTCTCACATTACATTCAAGGCTTAGGCAGTCAATTTTAGCAACGATATGCCTATTTAAACTTCTAAGCGCCACGAGTTATCAACATAATGAAAACAGACACAAGGTGGCGCCTTAGAAGACAATAGGCATTAAGCTGTGGTAAATAAGGCTCAATATTCTAAATACGGTTAACCAAAAACAGCCTTCAGGATGTTAAAAAATACAATCGCAAATATTGCACCCGCTGGAAGAGTAATTAACCAAGACATAAAGATCTTGCTAATAACTTTCATATCGAGAGCACCAATCCCTCTTGCCATGCCTACACCTAGCACAGCACCCACCAATGTATGAGTAGTGGAAATAGGTAATCCTGTACCAGAAGCTATAACAACGGTTGAGGAGGCAGAAAGTTCGGCGGCAAAGCCTCGGCTAGGAGTAAGTTCGGTGATGTGGGTACCAATCGTTGCTATTACTTTATAACCATAGGTAGCTAGCCCAATAACGATCCCTACCGCTCCCAATAGAAGAATCCAAGACGGCATAGCTGTTTGTCCAGTTATTTTGCCACCTGTAACAATAATGCTATTAATTGCTGCCAAGGGACCAACTGCATTGGCTACATCGTTAGAGCCATGAGCAAAGGCCATGGCGCAAGCAGTGAAAATCATCATCACGCCAAAAACTTTTTCTACACTAGAAAAGTAGAACTTTTTATCCGCATTAACATCCTCAACCACTTTAGATAGCGCATATTTGGCAATCAGCATTAAAATGCTACCAATCAACAAAGCAAGCAGGACGCTATCCATATCAGTAAGGGGTAGACCGATATGTTTTAGCCCCTTGGTTAGCGTTACCATAGAGATAACAAAGCCAACAATCAGCATATAGTAAGGAACGTACTTTTTTGCATTTACAAAAGGAGTTTCTGTATTAAGAATTAGTTTTTGGACACTAGTAAAAACTAGAAAAGCAAGGATGCCTGACACAACAGGAGAAATGATCCAGCTGGCAGCAATAGAAGCGACTTTTAGCCAATTAACCGCATCGGGAGATATAGCCACCGCAGCAAAGCCAACAATAGCGCCTACAATAGAGTGTGTTGTTGAGACGGGCCAGCCATAATGAGTCGCTATTAACAGCCAGAAGCCCGCAGCTAGTAACGCTGCTAACATACCATAAACAAGCAGCTCAGGAGAAGCTACAAGCTCTGACATATTGGGGTCAATAATGCCCTTTCTAATTGTTTCTGTAACGGAACCTCCTGCAAGGTATGCACCGGCAAACTCAAAAATAATAGCAATGATAATAGCTTGCTTAATAGTAAGCACTTTGGAGCCGACAGATGTGCCCATAGCGTTAGCAACATCATTAGCGCCAACGCCCCAAGCCATAAAAAATCCAAAAATGCAGGCTAAGGCCAGCAGTGTTGTTCCATGCTCAGCGAGAATACTCATGAATCAAAATCTCAAAAATTAACGGGCAAGCAAGAGCTGCAAATGACTACCAACACGGGAAGCTCGATCAGCAAGATCACCAACCCAGTCGATGGTTTTGTATAAAAAAACAACATCTACCGGCGGTAGCGCTTGCTCCAAACGAAAGAGAGTGCGCCTGACTTGTATTTGCAATGCATCAGTGTCGCTCTCTATACGGTCTAGCTCTTCAATAAGTCGCTCAACAAAATCCACCTCTCGGCCTTTAAAACCAGTTTCTAATAGCTCATCTAGTTCACTCATCGCTTTCAAAGCTTGAGCTGATGTGGCAATAGACCGCCGCACGTATTCAAGAAAAGTGGCGTGTAATTCATCAGGCACTTGCATTCTACGCCCAATGACAATGCCTGCAATATCTTTGGTACGATTAGCAACTTTGTCCTGCACCGTAATAATTTCAAGAAGATCCGTACGAGGCACAGGTAAAAAAAGACTTTTGGGCAGGGAAAGCCGGATACTTTTTTTGATCTTGTCCGCTTTATTTTCCAACTCAATTATCTTTTCATGAATTGTTAGCGCTTTTTCCCAGTCATCAGAAAATGTGGCTTCAAAAAAAGGCTCAAGCTGCTCCGCACAACGATGAGCTGTGCGGATGTGCTTTTGTATTGGACCGATAGGTGAGCGGGCAAATACACTGGAGAGTATGTTGGGCATGAGAACAATCCGTTTTACTGCTCGGCAGATTATAGATTAATAAGGCGTATTATCTACTCTCATAGATAAATAATCATTAATAATTCCCCTTGCCTTGCTGAGACAGCAGGGAGCCAGATGTCTGTTTATTATGTATACATGAATGAATCATGTCACAGAACGCTTTCCAATGGTTGTCGATTTAATGCCATTTGAAAAAAATGGAGCAGAAAGAGGCGCTGAGTTGCTTAACTAATAGATAGATAACTTCTTCGTAATGGCTTAATGAGCAAACGCCATGAATTTACCATGCTGGGGATTATAAAACAGCAAGCGATAAAAAATCACCTGTTTTTAATGCATTGCACTTACGCCCTATTTTCAAGGGGGCTTATTACAAGGAGAGTACATGATATTATCTGATAATAGCCGTTATTTGAAAGAACCTGATCTAGCAACCCTAGTGAATGACTTAATTGATAGTCAGTTATTGCGCTCATCTGATAGGGATCATGCCTGTTTTACGCTACCCAGCGAAGGCACACACCCTCTTGAGCATTTGGCTGCATTAAAATTACCTTGTGCCTCTGACCCAAGTCAGTCCGTTGGAATTGATACATTGTCACGCTGGCTAGCGGAAAAAACCGGCATTCCTTTTTATATTATTGACCCATTAAACATTAATACGGTAGAAGTAACTCAGTTTATGTCCCATGGCTATGCTAAAAGACATGCTATTTTGGCTGTTGAAATTCACACTGACCATGTAGTCATTGCATCTGCACAGCCATGGGATAATAGCTGGGAAGAGAATATCCGCCATATTAGCCGCAAAGCGATTAAACGAGTCATTGCCAATCCGGAAGATATTCGTCGGTACACAGAAGAGCTGTATCAACTGTCAGATTCTGTTGAAGGCGCATTAGGAAGCCAGCAAAATAACACCTTTGGTGTTAGTAATTTTGAGCAGTTGCTAGAGCTTGGTAATAGCGAGTTACCCGATGCCAATGACCAGTATATTATTCAAATTGTTGATTGGGTCTTTAAGTATGCATTTGAACAGCGCGCCAGTGATATTCATATTGAACCAGGTCGAGAATACAGCCACTTACGCCTAAGAATAGATGGCGTGTTGCATTTAATTTATGATTTGCCTCAAGCAGTGACAGCGGCTGTTATCAGTCGAATAAAGATTCAGGGCAGAATGAACCTGGCAGAAAAGCGCAAGCCACAAGATGGTCGGTTGAAAACCCAAACCCCGGAAGGTGATGAAACAGAACTAAGGCTTTCAACCATGCCAACAGCATTTGGCGAAAAGTTAGTCGTGCGTATTTTTGATACTGAAGTATTAGTAAAAAGCCTATCTGAGCTCGGTTTTTCTGGTAATACTGAAGCAGTTTGGCGAAAATTGACCGCGAAGCCGCATGGCATTGTTCTAGTAACAGGACCTACCGGTTCAGGTAAAACTATCACACTCTATTCAACGCTGAAATTGCTGGCTACACCTAAGGTAAATGTCTGCACGCTTGAAGATCCTATTGAAATGATCGAACCGAGCTTTAACCAAACACCGGTTCAGTCGTCAATTGATCTTAATTTTGCCAATGGCTTGCGCGCGTTATTACGACAAGACCCAGACATTATTATGGTAGGTGAGATCAGGGATTCAGAAACAGCTGAAATGGCTATTCAAGCTGCATTAACAGGACACTTAGTGCTATCGACAATGCATACCAATGACGCGCCCTCAGCAATTATTCGAATGGTTGAACTAGGCATCCCTCCTTATCTCATTAAATCCAGCATGCTAGGTGTGTTAGCGCAGCGCTTAGTACGCACATTGTGTGCTAATTGCAAACAGCAGGCGACCATTAATAGTGACCGCTGGCAACGATTTGTAAGACCATTCCCAATTGTTATGCCAAACCAGTTATTCTCAGCTACAGGATGCAACAACTGCCGCGGAACCGGCTATAAAGGACGTACTGGGATTTATGAATTAATGCCATTTAATGGCAAAATACCTGCTATGTTAACTGCAAATATCTGTTCAGAACAGCTTCGACAACAGGCCATTAAACAAGGTATGGAAACACTGAGACTATCAGGTACCAGCAAAGTAGCAACAGGTATGACCACTATTGACGAAGTGCTCAGAGTGACTTCAGATCAGCAAGATAACTAAGCTTTTACGCAATCAAAGCGTAGTGACAAGTGCACCAAAAAACTTGATATTTTTAAATAGCGAGGTACACAAATAAAAAAACCTGCTAAAAAGCTTACCCAAAAGCAAACTAAACTGCACAGTTTTTCAGGCTAAGAGTTAACTGCTGAATAACTTTCCAATTCTCTTATAAAATAAACGCAGAGCATTGGACTAATTAGTTATTTTCTGATAATTCATGTGTTACACGGCTGGGCTAGATACAAAATATGATTACTATAATGCAGTTTTTTCTATTAAAACCTTGTAAAGACAAAATAACGCAGTATCATAGCGTCCGATAAAGACTTTTTAGGTGCTTGGATGCTTTATTAAACGTATGGCTTTCAGCAGTCCTTAATAAAACTTCATGGCCGGCTGTAGCCCAGCTAATTAGGCTTATGTTTTTTAGTCGTGGTGGTTTTTCAAATTGTCTAATTTTTAGAGCTTGAAATATTCTTAGTCTGCTAATAAGATTTCAAGCTGGTTAATGGCTGGTTTTATCCAGCCCTTGTTCTAGCTTTGAACGATACAGGCCAGTAGTTCAACTGGTAGAGCACCGGTCTCCAAAACCGGGGGTTGGGGGTTCGATTCCCTCCTGGCCTGCCATTTACTGTATCAGGCTTTTGCTTAGTATATAGAGATAATCAAGCTGATGAGTGGAAAATCAGAAGTAGTAAATCCGAGTCGTTTTGATGGCCTTAAGTGGACCTTGGTTGCAATTATTACAGCTGCGGGTGTCTACGGAAATTATTATTTCTCTGCAGAACCTCTTCTTTACCGAGCGTTAGGGCTAGTAGCTCTTGCAATTATCGCTAGCTTTATTGGACTTCAGACCCTTAAAGGACGCGGGTTCTGGGAGCTTCTTAAAGAAGCTAAAGCAGAAATTCGAAAAGTTGTTTGGCCAACTCGTCAAGAAACCATTCAAACTACACTGATCGTTGTTGTAGTTGTTCTAATTATGGGGCTCATTTTATGGGCACTTGATTCTCTGCTGGGCTGGATTGTCAGCAGTTTTATTGGATAGGAGCAGGACATGGCAAAGCGTTGGTATGTAATTCATGCCTACTCCGGTTACGAAAAACAAGTAATGCGCTCTTTGAAAGACCGTGTTGCAACGCATGGTATGGAAGAGCTTTTTGGTGAGATTCTTGTGCCAACGGAAGAAGTAGTTGAAATCAAGAACGGTCAAAAGCGAAAAAGTGAGAGAAAATTCTTTCCTGGTTACGTATTAGTACAAATGGAAATGAATGATGATAGTTGGCACCTTATTAAAGATACGCCACGAGTTATGGGCTTTATTGGTGGCTCAGCTGACAAACCCGCCCCCATAACAGAGAAAGAGGCAGACGCTATTCTTCAGCGTGTTCATGAAGGGGTTGATAAACCTCGGCCAAAAACCTTGTTTGAGCCGGGCGAGATGGTGCGTGTCACCGAGGGTCCTTTTGCCGACTTTAACGGCGTCGTTGAGTTAGTCAATTATGAAAAAAGTCGCCTACATGTGGCTGTTATGATCTTTGGCCGCTCTACGCCGGTTGAGCTTGATTTTGGTCAGGTGGAAAAGGCATAGCGACCACTAAGATCAACTTTACACAACCCTAAACCACCTCAGTGGCTTAGGGTTTTTGTCTGTTGTATGAATATGGGGAGCTGAAGCAGCTTGCTGCATAAGCGTTAACCCAATAAAAGGTAGCATCAATGGCTAAGAAAGTAGAAGCTTATATTAAGCTCCAAGTCCCTGCGGGCAAAGCAAACCCTTCCCCACCCGTTGGACCCGCACTGGGTCAGCATGGGGTTAATATTATGGAATTTTGTAAAGCATTTAATGCCAAAACTCAGGGCATGGATGCAGGAATGCCTATTCCTGTAATTATTACCGTTTATAGCGATCGTAGCTTTACCTTTGAAACTAAAACGCCGCCAGCATCTGTGCTGCTAAAGAAGACGCTTAAGCTAAAAAAAGGTTCTGGCCGCCCTAATACTGAAAAAGTAGGCACTGTAACTCGCGAACAACTACTTGAGATTGCCAAGCTTAAGGAGCCTGACCTGACAGCTGCAGATGAAGATGCTGCTATCCGGACTATCGCTGGTTCTGCCCGCTCCATAGGTCTGAACGTGGAGGGAGTGTAAGATGGCGAAGTTATCCAAGCGCGCAAAAATGATTACTGAAAAAGTAGAGGTTAATAAGCCTTATTCTTTCGAAGATGCAGCGAATCTGCTGAAGAAAATCTCCAGCGTTAAATTTAAAGAAACGATTGAGATCGCTGTTAATTTAGGCGTTGATCCTCGTAAATCTGACCAGGTTGTGCGTGGCTCCACGGTGCTGCCTAATGGTACAGGTAAAAACGTTCGTGTTGCCGTATTTACTCAAGGCAATAATGTAGAATCTGCCAAAGCAGCTGGTGCTGACATCGTTGGTATGGATGATTTAGCTGAACAGGTGAAAGCTGGACAGTTGGATTTTGACGTTGTTATTGCATCACCTGATGCAATGCGTGTAGTTGGTCAGCTCGGTCAGATTCTTGGCCCTCGCGGCCTAATGCCTAATCCAAAAGTTGGTACGGTGACGCCTAATATTGGAGACGCCGTAAAAAATGCCAAAGCAGGTCAGGTTCGCTTTCGCACGGACAAAAATGGCATTATCCACGCCGGCATTGGTAAGATCGACTTCGATGCAAATGCGCTAAAGCAAAATGCTGAAGCCCTAATGGCTGATTTTAAGAAATTAAAACCTTCTTCTAGTAAGGGGGTTTACATGAAAAAAGTAACCCTATCTTCTACTATGGGGCCGGGTATTACCGTTGATATATCCTCTTTGGATATTTAATACATCCACTTAAGAGACTGCAGAATTTTTCCTGCCGTCAACAGAACTTTGGGGTCTCTGATATTCAGAGACTGTCAAAGACCGCAGGTGTAAGGCATGTTTGTAAGTGTTTTGCTTAATTTCCTGCGTAGACGGTGAGCTAGGTAATTGAAAGCTGCTGCTTTCAGAGCTGACCCTTCACCGTATTATGAGCACCCAGAATAAGCCATAGGGTATAAGTAGCCTATTATATAGGCTTGATTTCAACCTTGGATCTGGGGGTAATTTAATAAATTTGGAGTAAAGCCAATGGCGTTAGGACTCGAAGACAAGAAGGCGATAGTCGCCGAGGTCAACGAGGCTGCTCAAAGCGCGCTCTCGGCTGTTATCGCGGATTACCGTGGACTCACTGTGGGTCAAATGACCTCTCTACGCAAGCAAGCGCGTGATGGTGGCGTATACCTGAAGGTAGTACGTAACACTCTCGCCAAGCGGGCAGTAGATGGCACTGAGTTTCAGTGCTTACAGGATTCCTTGGTAGGTCCCAGTGTTCTTGCCTTCTCTCAGGAAGATCCAGGCGCGGCTGCGCGTTTGATGAAAGACTTCGCTAAAGAGAACAAAGAACTGGAAGTGAAGGCTCTGTCCATCAGTGGGCAAGTTCTAGGTGCAGAACAGCTTGATGTTCTAGCCAAGATGCCAACACTTGACCAAGCTCGCGCAATGCTGATGAGCGTCATGATTGCTCCGGTAACCAAGCTAGCAAGAACGCTGAATGAAGTTCCTGCTTCTGTTACCCGTGTCATGGCAGCTGTTGCAAAAGAAAAGGAAAATGCAGCTTAATTGCTGAGTTTCTTTTCATTCACAAGATTCTGGTTAATCCAAACACGATTTTTTTTGGGGACTTAAAAATGGCTCTGTCTAAAGACGATATCCTAAATGCAATCGCTGAAATGAGCGTTATGCAGGTTGTTGAACTAGTAGAAGCAATGGAAGAGAAGTTCGGTGTTTCTGCGGCTGCCGCTGTTGCTGCTGCCCCTGCTGCCGCTGCCGGTGAAGCTCCCGTTGAAGAACAAACTGAATTCGATGTCATTCTGCTTTCAGCTGGCGAGAAAAAAGTTAATGTAATTAAAGTTGTTCGCGCGGCTACTGGTCTTGGCTTAAAAGATGCTAAAGGCGTTGTAGATAGTGCTCCTGCTCCGCTTAAAGAAGCTGTAAGCAAGGACGAAGCTGAAGAGCTGAAAAAACAACTGGAAGAAGCTGGCGCTTCCGTAGAAGTTAAGTAATTTTTTACGAAACTTTGCATAATATCGCGCTTGTTGCATAATAGACTCTGGTGGCTGGCACCTTTTTTAGGTGCCGGCCTTTTTTCCGTTGTATTAGCTATATCGCTTTTTGGTATTTCAGGCCCGTTCTGAGAACCTACAATAGGCGTTATTTTTTCTGTTGTTCAGGCGCTAAAGCCCATGCAACGGTAATTTTTGCGTTTCCTTTTCAGTTATAATGTAGCAGTTCAGGAAACCATCACCCTTCGGGGCTTTCTTTTTTTCCGGTCGTTAAGGATAGCTAAGCTTGTGTGTTCGAAATGATGATTTAAATAGGGGCTTAATGATAAAAATGACTGACTTCTTATCAAACAGGCTACAGATGCACATACTGGTGATCAGTTGCTAAATAAGTATGAAGGTTTGTATATATTTCCTCGGGATCATTGAAAATGAACAAGCAATGCAAGGTTAACCTAAATGTTTTACAGGCTGCGCTGACTATCGTGAAAAACTTTTTTATTTCAGTAAATTTAGCCAGAACGCCTAACATTAAAGGTACGTTTATTTTGGCTAGGATGACTGGTATAAAATCGGATAAGCCAAGTCAAGTTCCTGTGAACGGTATTCACGGTCGGATGGTGTTGATTGATTAATCAATCACACCGCACCCATCTGGCAGGTCTTCTGGTGAACCTGTCAGGAAAGACTCATGTTTAAGTCTTAACGCATCGAAAATATTCGGTTATTAAAAAGAGGGCTGCCCGCCTTCTAAACCTCGAAGGCCAGGCCCAAAAGGGCCTGCTGCCAGCTGAGGTGACCAAGCTGGGGAACGCTGATGGCATACTCGTATACAGAGAAAAAACGAATCCGGAAGGACTTCGGCAAGCTGCCGCATGTCATGAACGTGCCGTATCTTCTCGCGATTCAGCTTGATTCATACCATAAGTTATTGCAATCAAGCAAGGAGCCTGCTGCTCGCGAAGATATAGGCTTGCATGCTGCTTTTAAATCCGTTTTTCCAATTGTTAGTTATTCTGGCAATGCCGCTTTGGAGTACGTGAGCTATAGACTAGGGACACCTGCATTTGACGTGAAAGAATGTCAGCTTAGGGGTGTTACATATGCTGTGCCTCTGCGCGTTAAAGTGCGCCTTATCATCTACGATAAGGATTCTGCCAACAAAGCAATCAAGGATATCAAAGAGCAAGAAGTTTACATGGGAGAAATCCCACTTATGACTGAAAATGGTACCTTTGTAATAAATGGTACCGAACGAGTAATTGTCTCTCAGTTACACCGGTCTCCTGGCGTATTCTTTGATAATGACAGAGGCAAAACACACTCTTCTGGTAAGCTGTTATATTCTGCTCGTGTTATTCCTTATCGTGGCTCATGGTTAGACTTTGAGTTTGATCCAAAAGATCTGCTGTATGTTCGTATTGACCGTCGCCGCAAACTGCCTGCAACCATCCTGTTGCGTGCAATTGGCATGTCCAACGAAGAAATTCTAGAAAGCTTCTTTGATACGATTGGTTTTGAACTAGCAGCAGAAAGTGTTAGTACTGATCTAATTGCGGAACGCCTACGCGGAGAAACTGCCAATTTTGATATCAAAGATGATGAAGGTAACGTAATAGTCGAGCAGGGCCGCCGCGTAACTGCACGCTCTATTCGCCAGCTAGAGAAAGCAAAAATTCAGCGTCTTGAAGCACCGGTTGAATATATTTATGGTCGAGTACTAGCACAAACTGTTGTCAATAAAACCACTGGTGAAATTGTCGCAGAGTCCAATACTGAGATTACGCCAGAAATTTACGCGAAACTGCTGGCAGCAGACATAAAAAATATTGAAACGCTGTATATCAACGAATTGGATTGCGGTTCTTATATTTCTGATACGCTGCGTACAGACACAACAACAAACCGTGTTGATGCGCTAGTAGAAATCTACCGCATGATGCGTCCGGGCGAACCCCCAACACAAGAAGCTGCTGAGACGCTATTCCAGAACTTATTTTTTTCCACTGAGCGCTATGACTTATCTGCTGTCGGGCGAATGAAATTTAATCGTCGTCTAGGGCGCGAAGAAGACATTGGCTCTGGTGTACTGGATAATGCTGATATTGTTGCTGTATTAAAGACGCTGGTAAATATTCGTAACGGTCTTGGCGTATGTGATGATATTGACCACCTTGGTAATCGTCGTGTACGTTCTGTTGGCGAGATGGCTGAAAACCAATTCCGCGTCGGGCTTGTGCGTGTTGAACGTGCAGTTAAAGAGCGTTTAAGCCAAGCGGAATCTGAAGGCTATATGCCTCAAGATTTAATTAATGCCAAACCTGTTGCTGCTGCTATCAAAGAATTCTTCGGTTCTAGCCAGTTATCACAGTTCATGGATCAGAATAACCCGCTATCAGAGATTACGCATAAACGTCGCGTATCGGCATTAGGGCCAGGTGGACTAACTCGTGAGCGTGCTGGTTTTGAAGTTCGAGACGTGCACACCACACACTACGGTCGTGTTTGCCCAATTGAAACACCCGAAGGTCCAAATATCGGTCTGATAAACTCATTGGCAACCTATGCTCGTACTAACGACTATGGTTTTCTAGAGTCCCCTTACCGTAAAGTCGTTGAGGGCAGGGTAACAGATGAAATTTCTTTCTTGTCAGCTATCGAAGAAGGTGAGTATGTCATCGCGCAAGCTTCTGCAAACGTTGACGAAAATATGCAACTAGTTGATGAGCTGGTTAATGTTCGCCACCGTAACGAATCAACACTAATGAGTCCAGATAAGGTTCAATTCATGGACGTTTCCACTAAACAGATGGTTTCAGTGGCTGCTTCTTTGATTCCTTTCCTTGAACACGATGATGCCAACCGTGCTTTAATGGGCTCGAATATGCAACGCCAAGCTGTTCCTACTTTGCGTGCTGACAAACCTCTAGTAGGCACAGGAATGGAACGCAATGTTGCATCTGACTCTGGTGTTTGTGTTGTTGCTCGCCGTGGTGGCTTAGTTGATACCGTTGATGCAGGTCGTATTGTTATCCGTGTCAATGATGCAGAAGTTCAAGCGGGTGAAGCAGGGGTTGATATCTACAACCTCACCAAATATACCCGATCCAACCAGAACACATGTATAAACCAGCGTTCACTGGTTAAAGAGGGCGAGGTTATTGCCTGCGGTGATATTCTGGCTGATGGTCCTTCTGTAGATTTGGGTGAGCTAGCCCTAGGACAAAATATGCGCGTGGCGTTCATGCCGTGGAATGGTTACAACTTTGAGGACTCTATTCTCATTTCTGAGCGTGTTGTTCAAGAGGATCGCTTCACCTCTATCCATATTCAGGAGCTAACCTGTGTTGCTCGCGATACTAAGCTTGGGCCTGAAGAAATTAGTGGTGATATTCCAAATGTTGGCGAATCCGCTCTCAATAAGCTCGACGGTGCTGGTATCGTTTATGTAGGAGCAGAAGTCAATACGGGTGATATTCTGGTAGGAAAGGTAACACCTAAAGGTGAGACTCAATTAACACCAGAAGAGAAATTATTAAGGGCCATATTCGGCGAAAAGGCATCTGATGTTAAAGATACTTCTCTGCGCGTACCTACCGGTGTAAAAGGTACCGTTATTGATGTACAGGTCTTTACGCGTGATGGTGTTGAGAAAGATAGCCGCGCACTTTCTATTGAGAAAGCACAGCTTGATGAATACCGCAAAGACTTAAACGAGGAATTCCGCATCGTTGAAGGTGATACATTTGATCGTCTGCGCGATGCATTGAATGGTCAGTCTGTTGACCGTGGGCCAGGCCTTAAAGAGCGTGATGTCATTTCTTCTGAATACCTAGATGGCCTAGATCATGAGCAGTGGTTCAAACTATCTATGACTGAAGAATCACTCAATGAAATGCTGGATCGCTCTTATGAACAACTAAAAGAACGCCGTGCACAGCTCGATGAACGTTTCGAAGATAAGAAAAAGAAACTTCAAACCGGCGATGATATGGCTCCTGGTGTGTTGAAAATCGTAAAGGTATATCTAGCCATCAAACGTCGCATTCAGCCAGGTGACAAAATGGCAGGGCGTCATGGTAATAAAGGGGTTATCTCCCGGATTATGCCAATTGAAGATATGCCTCATGATGAGCAAGGTAACCCAGTCGATATTGTGCTAAACCCGCTCGGTGTGCCCTCTCGAATGAATGTTGGCCAAATTCTTGAAACACACCTCGGTGCTGCGGCTCATGCTCTGGGTGTTAGAATCACTGAAATGCTGGCAGCACAGCAAAGCATGATGGAGATACGGAAGTTTCTTGATGAGATCTACAATGGTGTTAAAGGTCGCAGTCACGTGGACATTGATAGTTTCAGTGATGAAGAAGTCCTGACGCTGGCCCAAAACCTGAAAGCAGGTGTGCCTATGTCGACGGCTGTATTTGATGGTGCAAAAGAAGCTGAAATCAAACATCTGTTAAAACTGGCAAATATTAGCGACACCGGCCAAGTAGATCTGTTTGATGGACGTACAGGTGACAAATTCGATCGCCCAGTGACTGTAGGCTACATGTATATGTTAAAGCTTAATCACTTGGTTGATGACAAGATGCATGCGCGCTCTACAGGTTCTTACTCTTTGGTAACTCAGCAACCTCTGGGAGGTAAAGCTCAGTTTGGTGGGCAGCGTTTCGGTGAGATGGAGGTATGGGCGCTGGAAGCTTATGGTGCTGCTTACACTCTACAAGAAATGTTGACTGTAAAATCTGATGACGTAACAGGTCGTACCAAGATGTATAAGAACATAGTGGATGGCGATCATCGTATGGAAGCTGGGATGCCGGAATCCTTTAACGTATTGTTAAAAGAAATCCGTTCCCTTGGCATTGATATCGAATTGGATACCGAATAACGAAAGCGTGGCTTAGGTGGCTCTCACAAATCTGTGAGAACCATCTTGCACCGTGAGGAGATACGATCTTGAAAGACTTGTTGAATCTGCTCAAAACACAGGGGCAGACAGACGATTTCGATGCTATTCGGATAGCCTTAGCGTCACCTGAGATGGTGCGTTCTTGGTCCTTTGGTGAAGTAAAGAAGCCAGAGACTATTAACTATCGCACCTTCAAGCCTGAGCGTGAAGGTTTGTTTTGCGCCAAAATTTTTGGGCCGGTGAAAGACTATGAATGCCTATGCGGAAAATATAAGCGTCTAAAACATCGCGGTGTTATTTGTGAAAAGTGTGGCGTTGAAGTAGCGCTAGCAAAGGTTCGTCGTGACCGTATGGGTCACATTGAGCTGGCGAGCCCTGTTGCCCATATTTGGTTTTTAAAATCCTTGCCAAGCCGTATTGGTTTGCTGCTTGATATGACATTGCGCGACATTGAGCGTGTACTTTATTTTGAGTCATACGTTGTCATTGATCCAGGCATGACAACTTTGGATAAAGGGCAGTTGTTATCTGACGAACAATACTATGAAGCTCTTGAGGAATTTGGTGATGACTTTGACGCCCGCATGGGCGCTGAGGCAGTTAAAGCCTTGTTGGCTGATGTTGATCTTGAAGAAGAGGTCAATATGCTGCGGGAAGAGATTCCACAGACAAATTCTGAAACCAAACTGAAAAAATTGACCAAACGCCTTAAGCTGGTCGAGGCTTTCTATAAATCAGGCAATAATCCAGAATGGATGGTCATGACTGTATTGCCCGTACTGCCGCCTGATCTACGACCTCTCGTGCCGTTGGATGGCGGCCGTTTCGCAACATCGGATCTAAACGATCTCTATCGTCGGGTAATTAACCGTAACAATCGACTAAAGCGCCTACTTGATCTAAATGCGCCTGATATCATTGTGCGTAATGAAAAACGTATGCTTCAAGAGTCTGTTGATGCGTTGTTAGATAATGGTCGACGTGGTCGCGCAATCACTGGTTCTAATAAGCGTCCTCTGAAGTCTTTAGCGGACATGATCAAAGGCAAGCAGGGGCGTTTCCGTCAAAACTTGCTTGGCAAACGTGTTGACTACTCAGGCCGCTCTGTTATTACTGTAGGGCCCACACTGCGACTGCATCAATGTGGCCTCCCTAAAAAAATGGCATTGGAGCTGTTCAAACCCTTCATTTTCGGTAAGTTGGAAGCTAAAGGTCTAGCAACCACAATTAAAGCCGCTAAAAAAATGGTTGAACGTGAAACGCCAGAGGTTTGGGACGTACTGGCAGATGTTATTCGCGAGCATCCAGTAATGCTAAACCGTGCGCCTACCTTGCATCGCCTAGGTATTCAGGCATTTGAACCTGTTCTGATTGAAGGTAAAGCCATCCAGTTACACCCACTGGTTTGCGCTGCCTATAACGCTGACTTTGATGGCGACCAGATGGCGGTTCACGTACCACTGACCCTTGAAGCTCAGTTAGAAGCCCGCGCATTAATGATGTCGACTAATAACATTCTTGCACCCGCTAACGGGGAGCCTATCATTGTTCCCTCTCAAGATGTGGTTTTAGGTCTTTATTACATCACCCGAGACCGCATTAATGCAAAGGGTGAGGGTATGGTGTTTGCTGATATTCAAGAAGCACTGCGAGCCTATCGAACAGGGGCTGTTGACTTGCATGCCCGTGTTAAAGTACGTATTTCTGAAACGCTAAAAAATGAAGACGGCGAGCTCAAAAAGCAAATCCTTCTTGCGGAAACCACCGTTGGCCGTGTTATTTTGTGGGATATCGTACCGGAAGGCTTATCCTTTGATCTTGTTAACCAAGCAATGAAGAAGAAAGCTATCTCCAGATTGCTTAACATCTGCTACCGTAATGTTGGCCTGAAAGAAACTGTTATCTTCGCTGACCAAATGATGTATCTTGGTTTTCAGTATGCAACGCTTTCGGGTGCATCTATTGGTGTTAATGATTTTGTTATCCCAGATGACAAGACCCATATTGTTGATGATGCCAACGCTGAAGTGCGTGAAATTGAACGCCAGTATGCTTCTGGTCTGGTAACTCAAGGCGAAAAGTATAATAAGGTTGTTGATATCTGGTCTCGAGCTAATGAAATTCTTGCCAAAAGGATGATGGAAAATCTTAAAAGCGACACTATTATTAACCGCAAAGGTCAGAAGGAAGAGCAAGAGTCCTTCAACAGTGTCTACATCATGGCCGACTCAGGTGCTCGAGGTAGTGCAGCCCAGATTCGTCAGTTAGCTGGTATGCGTGGTTTAATGGCCAAACCCGATGGCTCAATTATGGAAACGCCTATTATTGCAAACTTCCGTGAAGGCTTGAGTGTACTGGAATACTTTATATCTACTCATGGCGCACGGAAAGGTCTAGCGGATACAGCACTAAAAACAGCAAACTCCGGTTACTTGACACGCCGCTTGGTCGATGTTGCTCAGGATCTCGTTGTAACAGAAGAAGACTGTGGCACAACAGCCGGCTTGCTAATGACACCCCATATTGAAGGTGGTGACGTTGTTGAACCGTTAGGCGAACGTATTTTGGGACGTGTGGTTGCAGAAAATGTTATTAAACCAGGAACACCTGATCAGATAGCGGTGCCCGCTGGTACTTTGATTGATGAATCATGGGTTCAACGCCTCGAAGTCATGAATGTTGATGAAGTGAAGGTACGCTCACCCATCAGTTGTGAAGTACGTCATGGTATTTGTAGTAAATGTTATGGTCGCGACCTAGGTCGTGGTCATCTGGTTAACCAAGGTGAAGCCGTAGGTGTTATTGCCGCACAGTCCATTGGCGAGCCTGGCACACAGCTAACCATGAGAACCTTCCACATTGGCGGCGCAGCATCCAGAACCTCTGCACAAGACAGCGTTTTTGTTAAAAACAGCGGTATTATAAAGGTTCAAAACTTAAAGTTTGTTGAACGTAAAGATGGCCACCTAGTTGCTGTCAGCCGTTCGGGTCAGTTAGCGCTGGTTGATGAGTTTGGCCGTGAGCGTGAACGTTACAAGCTGCCTTACGGTGCGGTACTATCTGTAAAAGACGGTGATGAAGTAAAAGGCGGTGATATTGTTGCCAAATGGGATCCTCACACTCACCCTATCGTTACTGAAGTGGCAGGTACTGCTAAGTTCATCGGTATGGAAGAAGGCATCACTGTTAAGACCCAGACCGACGAATTGACTGGTCTGTCAAATATCGAAGTGATGGATCCAAAGGATCGCCCTGCATCAGGCAAAGATGTGCGCCCAACAATCCAACTGTTCGATACTGATGGTAAAGAACTTAAGCTACCAAATACCGATGTATCTGCACAGTACTTCTTGCCAGCTAATGCTATCGTTACCTTGACTGATGGCAAAAACCTTGAGGTGGGTGATATTATCGCTCGTATCCCTCAACAATCTGGTGGTAACCGAGATATTACGGGTGGTCTTCCACGGGTTGCCGACCTATTTGAAGCGCGTAAACCAAAAGAGCACTCGATTCTGGCTGAAATTACTGGAACTATCGGCTTTGGTAAAGAGACTAAGGGTAAGAAGCGTTTAGTTATTACGCCCCAAGATGGGAGCGACCCACACGAAGAACTGATCCCTAAGTGGCGGCACCTAAACGTCTTTGAAGGTGAGCAGGTTGAGCGCGGTGAAGTTATCTCCGATGGCCCAACTAACCCCCATGATATTCTTCGGTTGTTAGGTGTTGGTGAGCTCGCTCGTTACGTTGTGAACGAAATCCAAGATGTTTACCGCCTTCAGGGTGTAAAGATAAATGATAAGCATATAGAAACTATCTTGCGTCAAATGTTGCGCAAAGTTGAGCTGGGTGATACTGGCGACTCTTCCTTTATAAAAGGTGAGCAGACTGAGCTGACTCGTGTTCAAGAAGAGAATGACCGCTTGCTTATGGAAGAGCGCATTCCGGCCAAGTATGAACGCGTACTGCTAGGTATCACAAAGGCATCTCTGGCAACTGAGTCTTTCATCTCTGCTGCATCCTTCCAAGAAACAACTCGTGTTCTGACCGAGGCAGCAGTAACAGGCAAACGTGACTATCTGCATGGTTTAAAAGAAAACGTTGTAGTAGGTCGTCTGATACCAGCGGGTACTGGGCTGACTTATCACAGTGAGCGTCGTAAGAATCGTGAAGAAGTTGAAATAGATACGCCAGCCAAAGTGTCTGCTTCTGAAGTAGAACAGGCGTTATCTGAGGCGCTTAATTTTGGTGAAGTATGACGATGTCATTATGATTTAATTAACATTTAAAGGCTGCCTTTGGCAGCCTTTTTTATATGTATTGGAATATGATATTGCGGAAAAAAACATGGTGAGAATTGATCGTCTTCTTGTTGATAAAAAATATATTAGTTCAAGGAACCGAGCTCAGCAGTTAATTGCAGCAGGTCGGGTTAGCATTAAAATGGGTGATCAGTGGACGACTCCCAAAAAAGCGAGCCAGCAATATCCCCATACTGTTGATATACAAATTGAACAGGATGATACTGACCGCTTTGTATCCCGAGGAGGAATAAAGCTTGAGAGTGCTTTGTTTCATACAGAGATCAATGTTAATGGCCACACTGTGCTTGATATTGGCCAGTCAACGGGCGGATTTACCGACTGCTTATTGCAGGCAGGCGCAGTAAAGGTAATAGGCATTGAAGTAGGCCATAGTCAATTAGCCCCGCTGCTACAAAAAGATAAGCGGGTTGTATGCTTCGAAGATATGAACGCCAGAAATATGCCTTATGATCAACTAAAAACCTACACAAATGGTAATGGTTTTGATTTGATAGTTATGGATGTCTCATTTATTTCTCAAACAAAAATACTGCCTTCGCTTTATGCTTTACTAACAAAAGGAGGTGACCTAATAAGTCTCGTAAAGCCTCAGTTTGAAGTTGGACCCGCAGGGTTAGGAAAAGGTGGGATTGTAAAAGATGAAACACTATATCCTAAAGTTAAAGAAAATATTATCTCACAATGTCACTGCATCGGTCTGACGGTACAAGACTGGTTTAATAGCCCAATTAAGGGCAGCAATGGGAATCGTGAATTTTTTTTATGGGCTAAAAAAGACAGTTCAATCTAACCACTCATTTGCTAAAAGCCTGATCATCTGCTTGGCAGAAAAAACTATTAACTCACATACCGATGTACGATGAATAACGATTTTATTTTTGGTCTGCACGCTGTACAAAGTCTTTTTGACACAAAGCCTGAAAGAGTGCTTGAGCTTTGGGTTCAAAAAGGTCGAACAGATAAACGGATTAGTAGGCTGGTCGATACCGCTCGCAGCTACGGAGCAGCTGTTCGCTTTATTGAAAAAAGTCTATTAGATGCCAAGACTGGAGGAGTGCATCAAGGCATAGTAGCAAAAGTTGCTGCTGCTACCGTTCTTAGAGAAGGTGACCTAGACGATTTGTTAGAGCATCTGGATACCCCTCCTTTTCTATTGGTACTTGATGGAGTAACCGACCCACATAACCTAGGAGCCTGTTTGCGAACCGCAGATGCCGCAGGTGTTCATGCTATTATTATACCAAAAGATAAATCTGCCGTGTTAAATGCAACAGCCAATAAAGTAGCTTGTGGTGCGGCAGAAACAGTGCCGTTAATTCAAGTGACAAACCTTGCGCGCACATTATCTTGGCTTAAAGCAAGGGGCATCTGGTTAATTGGCACAGCTGGAGAAAGCTCCAAGCGTATTTATCAAGCTGACTTAACCGGTGCACTTGCTCTGGTGATGGGAGCTGAAGGAAAAGGCATGCGACGGTTAACCCGTGAGCAGTGCGATAGCCTAGTTTATATTCCAATGGCTGGGGCTATAAGCAGCCTGAATGTATCAGTTGCAGCTGGGGTGTGTCTTTTTGAGGCTGTCAGGCAGCGGGGCAATTGAACTGCCTATAAGGTACTGCTTTGTTTCCCTTTACTCACCAAGCATTCAGCCACCGCTATTGATATGAACTACGCTAACTAGACATAAATAGTTAGTGGTTTGCTCCGCGATTATTTTTCAGGTGGTCGAGGGAAGCCGGTTAAAATTGCCGCAACCTGTTCATCGATCCTTTTAATTCGTTCTTGAGGAGATAAATTATCTTGTAACCGTGCCTTATAGCTACCGCTCCAGAGCACTTTTTTACTTTTTGGGTCTACCACATTAATAACCAATGTAGCTTCTTCATAGTCCTGAACTTGAAGGTCAGTCGTACCCCCCATACCCCAATAGCCATAACCATAACCCAAACTGGTAGTGACTTGATGCTCTTCATAACGAGTTTTCACGCTGGTAAAGTAGCTCACAAGAAAGTCAGCCTGCGCATTATTTGGTGGCACAAGCTGTCGATAACCCCGCTGTTGAAGTACTCGGT
The DNA here is from genome assembly GCA_028728195.1 of Endozoicomonas sp. (ex Botrylloides leachii). Taxonomy (GTDB): domain Bacteria; phylum Pseudomonadota; class Gammaproteobacteria; order Pseudomonadales; family Endozoicomonadaceae; genus Endonucleibacter. The sequence goes on along the minus strand of JAQYUY010000060.1, from coordinate 13,112 downwards.
TCACCGCATTGTGAATTCTCTGATCGATTAATGCATCGGTCTTATAGCCAGTACTCTGTTCTGCTTCACTAGGCTCAAGCCAAGCATAGGTTTTAAAATTGGCTAACGTTTTATCTGGGTTGTAATCCCAATTTACATTTTGAGTAGCGCACCCTGTAAGCGCCAATACAAGCAATATAATCGCAGCCTTTTGAATCAGGCGAAAAGCTAGCATCATCTTTCCTCACCAGAATCACACTGTGATGACACACTGCACTTTTTTACTATTTCTGTCGAGTCCCATTACAGAAGATTTGCAAAAATGGTTATACCAAATGACTTCTAACACTGTAATTAGCATAGGTATCCGCACTCGAGAGCAAGGCTCGGTGGCAAGTAATAGTAGGGCAATTGCGAGGAGTTCCAGCACAGTACTGACATTTAGATAATCAGTGCAGTAGCGTAGTTAGAAAAGGTGATTGCTATTACTTAGACTAAAGGTTAAAGCCAACAAGTTATGATATGCTAGAGTACGTCTTTAGGACTTATGCATTGATACATAAAACATGCCCTTAAAACCAATTATATCGATATTTCTAGCCATACTGCGCAAAAAGAGTAACTGTCATTTGAAAGCATAAAAATTGGAATAAAGAATAAAACGTGCACATTTATATGCCAATTAATAGCCTTGATTTGACGATTTTTGGTTGATATATGATACGTTTTTGCCGCCAATGCCAAAGTCCTAATCTTTTCTAAACCCATTGATATCAAAATACACATCATGAAACGTGAGCTTGCAATTGAATTTTCACGCGTTACCGAAGCCGCTGCATTGGCAGGATATAAATGGCTTGGTCGGGGCAATAAAGATGCCGCTGATGACGCTGCTGTAGCAGCGATGCGGTATATGTTAAATAGAATCGATATTCAAGGTGAAATCGTTATTGGTGAAGGAGAAATTGATGAAGCCCCTATGCTTCATATTGGTGAACAGGTAGGTGCCGGCACTGGCGATGCTGTTGATATAGCAGTAGACCCCATTGAAGGAACACGCATGACGGCCATGGGACAGAATAATGCTCTTGCTGTTTTGGCCGCAGGTGAAAGAAATGCTTTTCTAAAAGCACCAGATATGTACATGGAAAAGTGGGTCTGCGGTCCTGACGCCAAGGGCGCTATTGATCTCAACTTGAGTATAGAAAAAAATCTAAAAAACGCTGCCTGTGCACTTAATAAATCAATAAAAGACTTAACTATTATTACACTTGCCAAACCGCGTCACGATAAGGTTATTACCAATATACACAGCATGGGCGCACGCGTATTCGCCATCCCTGATGGAGATGTAGCTGCTGCTATTCTAACCTGCATGCCAAATAGCGAAGTAGACCTTATGTATTGCATTGGCGGTGCTCCAGAGGGAGTTATTTCAGCTGCTGCTATTCGAGCTCTAGGCGGTGATATGCAGGGTAAACTGTTGCTACGTCATAAGGTGAAAGGAGATACACCGGCTAATCGTCAACTGGGGGATCAGGAAGCTCAACGATGTAAAGAAATGGGTGTTCAACCACATGAAAAACTCACTTTAAATGATATGGTTAGCTCCGATAATATCGTATTTGCTTCCACCGGTATTACCTCAGGTGATTTGTTAAGCGGTGTACGTCAGACCAATAACATCGCGCAGACTGAAACTCTAGTAATTCGCGGAAAATCTCGTACCATTCGTCGCATTCAGTCCAGTCACTATTTAAATAAGAAGGATGACGATATCAAGCAGATTATTTTTTAAGAAACAGCTCACCTACATTTGCAGACGGCAAAATCGAGTGAAAATATGCCAGCTATTTTATTTTTAAAGCAGCGCTATGATTCAGCTAATAATAAAATAGCACAGAAGGAATTATTATTTTCCTACCTTTTAAATTAATTATCACGGTATGCTAAGACACTAAAAGCCATCAAACTTTTTAAAAATAGCGGAAACTCTGCCAAAAAATGCAGCATGTTATACAAACAGTGTTTTCTAGCTACCGTAATGAATATGGGCAGCTAGACCCCAGAATAAATCGGAATGACAAGTGAACAAATTACCTTGATGTCTATATTAAAATGTTGATTGCACTTATTACTTGAATCAAGCATAAATAATAAAAACACAGTATAAAAAAATGAAGACAAGTCAAATATTCACTACGTTATTCTGTTTATTTTCTTTACCAATGAATGCCTATACACAGCAGAAGGAAGCGTGGTATCAAGACGTCTGGTGCAAAGGCATGGGCGGAAAGGTTGAATACAAACTAAACGATGGTCGTCGCGTTGACTGTCTTACTCCTAAGCATGCCATTGAAGTTGAATTCGCAAGAAAGTGGTCTGAAGCGATTGGCCAGTCTCTTGATTACAGTATGCTAACTAAGCGAAAAGCGGGCATTGTGCTGATACTACAAAAACAATCAGATGATGTTTATTGGCACCGACTACATCAGGTAATTCATTACTATAAGTTACCTGTTACGGCTTGGAAGCTAGGGCCATAAGTAATTATCGTTATTTATTATAACGCTGCTTTACGTCAATCTGGCATCGGTAACTATTAACAGCAATTATATCGATTGGGCTTCCATACACTATAAAGCATCTGCTAACTCACCCTATGCAACGCGCCCAATGTTCCATCACTAGCGTAGGTTATTTCAAATGTTCCATGTATCCCTTCCCGAGTCATATGCTGAAGCAATATATCATAGGGCAGGCTCATTGTTTGACCATCCGTGGTGCTGACTTGCACGCGATTTTTAAGCCCCTTATAAAATTCTAAGACTTGCTCAGAACTAAGACTCACAGAAAAGATAGCTTTTGGCATGCTCACTCCTTATCAAATAATCTCCTTTTTCTCATTATTGTAAAACACGAAAAAACAGCAATTTCAACAGTTTATTGATTTAAATAGTTCAGAATAACAGCTTGATAAAATAAACTGATGAGCTATTTTTTTTATGAATTTATCCAGCGGTCTATTCGATGCCGCTATTAACCCTTTTACCTTAAGTCACCCCACAGATAATGCAAAATACTAGCCGCCACTATAGGTGCAGTTTCAGTTCTGAGAACCCTGGGACCTATTCCAAGCATATTAAACCGATGGTGCTCAGCTAGTGTAATTTCTTCTGGCGTCAACCCTCCTTCAGGGCCAATTAGCAGAGAGACTGATAGAGGTTTACTATAGGCTTGCAGCTTTTTACTGGCGCATCGATGCAAAACAAAATTTAACTCGGTTGCCCTATTATTCAACCATTGTAAAATTGTTACTGGCTTATTAATGGTTGGTATCTGGTTGCGGCCGCTTTGTTCGCAAGCGCTAATAGCAATATGCTGCCAGTGTAGCCTCTTTTTCTCTTGACGTTCTGCATTGAGCTTGACTTCACAGCGCTCGCTAAGCAGCGGTGTAATATCGGTTATGCCCATCTCCGTTGCTTTTTGAATGGCGTAGCTCATTCGCTCACCCCGACTGATAACCTGACCAAGCTCAATGCGTAAAGGTGACTCAGAATAATTTTCAATAGCAGCATTTAAGCGCACGGTAACATTTTTCTTAGTCGCTGCAACGATCTGCCCCTGAAAAGAACCTTGCTCACCATTGAAAAGAATAAGGGAATCACCCTGGTTCATTCGCAGCACTTGAACTACATGATTAACGGCGCTACTGGGTAAATCCAACTCAGAATTCACCGCCAGTGACAAAGGTGTATATATTCTGGGATTTCGCATTGGACTGCCTGATTTGCTAGCAATAATAAAATTAACAGGTGCTCAGAAAAGTTAATAAGCCATTTTGGAATAGCTGGTTTTAGTCGATATTGGATTACCTTAGAAAAAGATCAACCGAGCATAGATAAATAACTAAGAGGCAATTGATGCATTTTAATGGCCAGCCTCTTAGTGAAACTAAGGCATACTTATTTACAGTCTAGCTGCCCTGCGTAAACCATCTGCTTTGTCTGTTTTTTCCCAAGTAAAGTTATCTTCTTCACGTCCAAAATGACCATAAGCAGCCGTAGCCTGATAAATAGGACGCTTGAGATCCAACATTTTTACCAAACCTTCAGGACGTAAATCAAAATGCTCATGCACTAATGCTGCAATGGTGTCATCAGCAATTTTCCCTGTGCCAAAGGTGTTGATGGATATAGATGTAGGCTCTGGCACGCCAATGGCATAAGATACCTGTATTTCACAACGCTCAGCTAAGCCTGCCGCTACAATATTTTTAGCCACGTAGCGTCCAGCATAAGCAGCAGATCGATCAACTTTTGATGGGTCTTTTCCAGAAAATGCACCTCCGCCATGACGAGCCATACCACCATAGGTATCAACAATAATCTTACGCCCCGTTAGTCCGCAGTCACCTACTGGCCCGCCAATCACAAACATACCGGTTGGATTAATATGGAATTTAGTATTCTGATGCAACCATCGAGATGGCAATACAGGCTTAATAATATGCTCCAATACCTCTTTTTGAATCTGCTCTTGGCTGACGTCAGGATCGTGTTGAGTGGATAAAACAACGGCATCAATGCTCTGCACTTGCCCTTTATTGTCATAACGCATGGTGACCTGCCCCTTTGCATCTGGACGCAACCAAGGCAATATACCATTTTTACGCAATTCGGCCTGACGCTTCATTAGCTTATGTGCGTAGTAAATAGGGGCTGGCATTAATACAGAGGTTTCATGCGTGGCATAACCAAACATTAATCCCTGATCACCGGCACCTAGCTCTTTATCGCTTTTTTCGTCAACACCTGCAGCAATATCTGCCGATTGTTTACCGATAGCATTCAGTACTGCAACGCTCTCTCCATCAAAACCAAGGTCTCCATGGTTATAGCCAATATCAGTTACCACCTTACGCACAAGTTCTTCAATATCAACATATGTGTCAGTACGCACCTCGCCAGCAACAATGACCATGCCAGTTTTAACCATGGTTTCTATAGCTACCCGCGCATCTGGATCATCTGTTAAGATGGCATCTAAAATAGCATCGGACAGCTGATCAGCAATTTTATCTGGATGACCTTCAGATACTGATTCAGAAGTAAACAAAGAGTAATTTGTCATACTTATCGTAGTCCTCAAAATTTATTCAGAAAAAATATCTGGTCTGAATTTGAAAGCCACTACATGGCCTAATATGATGGGCATAAGATCAGAAACTCATTTAGCGACATATATACCCATTACACCTCAAGATGCACATTTTCTCGAAACTTACTCCTTAAAATGAAGGGTTATAGCCAAATAGAGGTGAGCTTCTTGAAAGCGTTTGAGTATAGTTAACAACAGGTCTAGCGTTTTTAACGCTATCTATCCCATCAAAAAATACTATATTTTCTAGCCTGTGGCTCTACACATAAAGGCCGCTAACAGCCATAAGCGCCTGTTAATGCTGAAAAAATTGGCACACTATACAAAAAATTGTTGGTATAGTTCAGCTACTGGCGCATGGTCAGTTTTTTTATTCCGGTCATCAAACACAGGTGCTTCATCAATAGAGCCAAATACGATACCAAGCAGTGCTATCCGAAGGTGGCAAGTCACTTAATTAGCCATTTCAAATCAATGGCTAAGGCCTCAATGGCGCCAATACGCTATAAAAAATATTTGGTAGAGTGTAGCAGTTACCCACATTCCATATCAAAATATTTTCATGTTCGTGCACATAGCTCAACCAACACAGGAGCATATGAAAAAAGTGCTGTGCTACTTACAGGCTATACGAAAAAACAAGGTTTACTATTTCACTTTACTCCTAGCTCGCGCAGGCGCTCATCAAGGTAGCTACCCGTGGTATACCGCTCTGAAAGCACAACCTCTTTTCTGGGGTGCAAAAATAAAGGCAATGACATCCTGGAACGTTCTATCTTACCTCCATCAGGATTAATCACACGGTGTGTAGTAGAGGGAAAATAGTGCCCTGATGCTTCTTGAAGCATATCGCCTGTATTAATAATCAATGTACCAAATTCACAAGGCACATCTAGCCATTCACCATTTTTGAGCTTGACCTGAAGCCCTGGTTCATTAGCAGCCGGTAATACCGTTAGTAGGTTAATATCCTCATGGGCGCTTGCCCGAATGGCTCCCGGCTCTTCTTCTCCAGTCAATGGCGGGTAATGTAATACCCGAAGTAATGTTTGCTGACTGCCATCAATCATGGATGATAAGTGTTCAGAAAAACGCGCCTTTACTTCAGTCGGACTAAAATCTTCAACCCATTGCAGCAAGGTTGTAGCCAGCTGATTGGCTTCATGATAATACTGCATAGATTCATCCTTGAGCTCTTCAGGCACCTGCCCCCAAGGATAAATATGAAAATACTCTTTAATATCCTTGACCGTATGACCTTTAGCCGTTTCTGACATTTCTGCAGGAAAGAAGCCATCTTGCGTCTCTACATTAAAAAGAAACCTATTTTTTCGTTCAGATAGAAAAAACTGTAGCCACTTATCATAAATAGATTCAACCAAAAATTGCTTAATAGGGTGGTGTTTTAACACACCAAAACCAGTATCACGCAAAGAGTTAACAAACTGTTGGGGTGCGTCTGTTGACATAAAGTCAATAATGGGAATTTGTTGCATGTTTTTCACTGAGCCATTTTTAAGCAGATGGGCAGTATACAAAATGACTGCCTATTAACCAAATCCAGTCATCATCTCTGCCCCGAACAAGTTTTTTAGCCCGCCTTAATTACCTAGATACTGAAAAATACACATTGACTTTGTAATTATTATTTCATCGTATTGCATGCATATATAGGCCATGTTTTATTCCATAACATACGAGAAGAAAACCGGATATGCTCACGGCTTGACCGAAATAGAAGAAGATGTTTCTCACTCCTTCATGACGTTGAAATAGAAGCTTTTTGCCAAAAAAATAGCGCTTAGTCAGCAAACGATGGTTTTATCTGCTAAGTTGAAAACTAAGGACAAATTTACTCCCGTTAAGCCATCGGAGAGCTGCTATGGAAAGCTATAACAATCACATATCCGGCATTAGATCCTATGAAATCTGCAACAAAGCTAACGCCATCGCCGTTATTTTTAAAGGTGGCAATGAAGTTTTTGTTTTTGAAGGGAATAGAATCGGTATAGACCATCTTGAAACAATGCAAAAGCTAGCAAAACAGCAAGATGGTTTAGGCCGTTATCTCAGCAAGAATCAAGCTATCAGAAAGAATTTTTCAAAAATGTATGCCGATGCTGATGAATATAAAAAGCTTTATAGACATACAACCATGCATTAATTACCGCTAACAGGCCGTTCATAATCAGTTATGAATGGCCTTTTATATTCGTAATCACACTCGTTAAACTACCACAGCAGAACAATGACAAACTTGGTTTTCTAGTGCCTCACTTATTATGCTAACAACATTTTTCAAAGAGGAATATAGCGTAGGGTTATGCCATAGCCACCAAGAATAGATGCCGTGGTAGCCTGATGATTAATTCGACCGTTATTTTCAACCAACACTGCATCCACTACCTTGGTACAAGGTTGTTCTAGAGCAGCAAGACGCCAATTAACCAAAGCCGACTCAACTGCTTGCATGCTTGGGTTAAAAGCTGCATTTTCAGCATAACGTCCCGTAATAATCCGGCCATCTTCCAGCTTCAATGCTACACCAGAATAACAGCCTGAATAAGGCGCATAACTTTGAGATGCCGCCTGCGTTGCCGCCCTTGCCAAGTCATCTTCTTGATGCTTTGAGGGTAGGGTTAAAGCAACTGGATCAGCTAATAGCAGGCGCTGTTTCTGTTTAAGATCATTAGGACCAAAAGCACTGGGTAATAAGTCCTGCATGCTGTAAATAGATGCCTGATCACTACCTGAGCGATTCACCATAAGTTCGGTACTATCTATTTTGTTTAATTCATTAAGAAACTGCCGGCAATGACCACAGGGTGTTTCATTAACAATAAGCCGACGCAGACGGGTTTCACCCTGACTCCAGGCATTACAAATAGCTGATTGCTCTGCATGGATGCTCATTTTCAAAGGTTGGCCAGGTATTTCAAGGTTTGCACCAAAATACAATGGACCTAGCCCCTGCTCTCGGTAACCCTCAACGATTGCACCAACAGAAAAATGAGAGATCGGGTGAATGCTCATAGATGCCGCCAATGGCAACAGCCTTGTAGCCAACTGGTCTATAGGTATGCTCAGCTCAGCCATAAATATGTGAGCTTGCTCAGGTGCTAAACGACCTTGCTGGGCCTTAATATTGTTTAAACTGGCAGCAGCAACAGGAGAGAACCCTGTTAATTCCTCTTGAAATGCAGGCGTCATCATAACAGCATTGTTGCTCGCAAAAATAATGGCTTTATTGGCAGAAAACTACACGCCCTAGTTTCGGGTCTCGTATAAGCTTACTTAGCAAATACTTCCAAATAACTTTCTAAGTTCCTTCTAATGCGGGCTTATCGCACAGCTTCTATATACGAATAAAGCTAGGAAGCTATTGCGAGTCTATTCCTTGTTATCAATAAAATGCAGTTACTACAAACTGGCCTGTTTAACGTCAATAAGTATAATGTGCCATCAACATGCATATAGGCATACTGATAAGCTATGGGCTATAGTAATCAAGCCTGATAGGAAAATCATCATTAATACTAATGACTCGAAATAATGCCGCCACCAGACAACCCCATTCTTATTTTTGACTCCGGTATTGGCGGTTTAAGCATTTATCGGAAGATCATGCAAATGCTGCCTGATATATCTGTGGTGTATTGTGCGGATAATGCTGGTTTTCCTTATGGCCTTCAAAAGGAGGCGGACGTAATCAACCGTACCCGTCATTATCTTACTATGCTCACCAAGCGCTACCGCCCGGCTCTGGCAGTTGTTGCCTGCAATACTGCAAGCACTATCGTCTTACCATCGGTGCGTCAAGCTCTGAATATTCCCATTGTAGGTGTTGTACCTGCAATCAAAACCGCCGGTAAACTGTCTAGAAATCGTTGCATTGGCTTGCTGGCAACACTCAGTACGGTTAACAGATATTACACTGATCAGCTGATTCAGCGTTTTGCTAATGATTGTGAGATTATACGTGTGGGCTCAAATGAATTGGTCTATATGGCCGAGCATTATGTACGCGACCGAGTGGTTGATAAACATGTCTTGAAAGAGATTCTTTCACCGTTTTTTCGTGGTAATACGTCTCCAGATACAATTGTACTGGGGTGTACTCATTTCCCCTTGTTAAAACATTTATTACGCACTACTCTTCCAAGCTGCCTGAATTGGATTGATTCTGGTGAAGCTATTGCGCGTAGAGTGCGCTCACTGTTACATAGTGGCGCAGCAGAAAAGCCGGCAATGAATGTGTGCAATAGGTTTGTATACACAGGTTCATCGATCGAAATAGATAAGCTATCTCCTACTCTAAAAGCAGAAGGCTTTCAGGAGATATATTTGCTTTGATCAAATATAGCTGAAACGTTGACATTGATAGACTACCCATCGTATATACCTACCGTCTTTTAACATACTCTTGCGCTGCTTGATTTTATTAATCTCAGTAACTCTTAGGCTACAAGCCCTACAAGTAAGTTCACTATAAAATTGGGTGATAAATCAAACCAGTTGATAGTGCTCACGGGATATGAACTCACCAATCATCTTATTTGCGGGTAGACCATGCGGCATGACATCTAAACGTTAAAACGCAATAATATTAGTCAGTTTTTTGACCATGTAGAACAGATAGAGCGATTTATATCAATATTTAATATAACCAAGCAATGGGTATTATTAGCCGCTGTTTTTATATCAAAAAGTCTACCTAGATCATTTTAACCATAGGGTATCTGCCTTGTCAGGCTATAACCGTTTTCGATTTGAGATAACGACATAAGTATTAATTTAGCTCTTTTATCGGGATATTCTATTGAATTAAAGAATAAAATAAGCTAAAAAATATATTGAACTATTTTTTTAATTTAACAGTGCTTATATTAATCAAAGTATTTGAAATAGACATTAACTTTATTGATTAATAAAAAGCCTATGATCGATATAGGGAAATTTATAGTTATATAAAATGGATTTTATTATGCCGAAATTAAATAGCAGCAGTCATCTTACCAATGCGAAAAATGATTATAACGATTACGGAAAAGAAGAGGCATCTGTTTCTTCTAAAAAAAAATATAAGCCCTTCTTAAATAAAAAAGTTAGTGAGTCATCAGGCGAAAAAAACATACACGATTCAGCAAAAACAGAACAAAATCATTCTAATGGTTTTAAAAAAACAACTCCTATGAGTTATCCTATAAACACAAATGATATGACTAGGTTTATGTGGAGTAATTTAGCTGATTCCATAAAAGAAGATATTGACAATGGTGTTTCCGATACAATAATTATGGAAAAAATTAACACCTCTTTTCTTAAGAATAAAAAAACCTCTATTGCGTTTGATGCTGATAATTTTAGTGCTGAAATATTATATGATCTATTAATTGATGCTAAGAAAGAATCTATTTCTCATGAAGATATCGTTGAAGAACTAAAGCTTTATACAACTATTAGTCATAAGGCAATATGTGATGTTAAAAAAATGATTACCAATGGTATTGTTGATCACTTATTAGATGAATTACCAAGTACGGCAAGTGGTAATGATTATTTGGAAATAGTTAATAAGAATTTGCTTGAAACAGGAAGCAACTACCGTTTGAAAGAATCTTTTGTAAAAGGCATTAATTCAAAAGATGCTTTTAAAGATGTCCTCAGTATAGAATTTAATAATGCATCCATTGATAATATTGATGAGTTAATAGAGTTTATGGATGTTAATGGTAGTCAAACTCCAATATATAAAATGCATCAACAAGAAGAGCAGGCATCAAATAATAACAGTCGTTCTTTTCAAGAAAAACAAAGAATCCATTCTAATAAGAAAGACTCACCTTTAAATAATAAAGGAACTTTGGCAAGTAGTAGTCAAGGGAAAAATAATTCAGAAAATACAGGCTATGTTATCACAGAAGAAAAAGACTCTGTAACATATTGGCATGCTGTAAAAGCCTATCTTAGTCAAGATATAAAAACAAATGAGGCAACTGTAAATATTGTTAAAAAATTAAATGCACTATTTGATGAGTTGAAAAACACTTCTGTTACTTTTACAGCAGACACATTTGACCCTAGATATTTTTTAGATATTATTGAAGAAAAGTTAAGTGACTATAAATTTCAATCCCCCCAAAAAGATATCAGAACTAGATCTAATATTAGCATTGCCGAAGAGGTATTTTCGAGTGCAAAATTAGCGAATTTAGCTAGCTGTAAAATACGTTTCCAAATAAATAAAGTAATATCAAGCATTAGAGAAAAAATAATTAATATGGAAGCCAATGATATAGTTGATACTGTAAATAAAGCATTAGAGCATGATGGTTGTTCTTATCGGTTAAGCCTAAAGATTGTTTTTGATTATGCAGAAAAGCCACGTAGTGCTTTAAATATTATAGATAATATTGAGCTTGATTTAAAAGATTGGTATCAGCCAATATTTTCTAACGCATTTGTTACCAAGGAGACATTTAAAGATCAGCTAGATAATCATAAAAAGCGTGAGCGTATCAATAGAGAAAGAGAAAATGCACGCAGGCAGGAACAAGCACGCAATGAAAAACGACGCAAGGAAAGGGCTGAACAAGAAAAAAAGCGACAACAATATAATCATCAGAATTATAGTTATCAAAGCAATCGCTCAAGTTATACAAACTATGGCAGGAACCACTACCGAGAGAGTAACAGCTATAGTTATGCCAGAAGGAATATGAATAATAATAACTTTTATCGAAATAAAGCAAAGCAATCCACATATAAACAATCTAGTAATATAGAAATGAATGATTTTTTGGATAAATTCTATGGATTAACATTAGATAAGATGCTTACTAAGGAAGCATGTCAAATATTAGGCATCAGTACTAATAATTTAAATAAAGTAACCATAAAGAAAGCGTATCGAAAATTATCATTAAAATTTCACCCAGATAAATTTACCCCTGTATTAAAAAATATAAGCAATAGAGAAGAAGATAAAAAGAAGCAAGTAGAGCAAGCAACAGAGATATTTAAATTAATAAATAATGCCTATAGGCGTCTTTCTGAAATTATATTATGAATCAAACCAGCTGATAGTGTTCACGGGATATGAATTCATCAATCACTTTGGTCAGGCGCTGTTCAGCTCGGTAGTTGATAAACCCAATGCCCCGCTATTTTTTCGATAAAAGAAGACAGCGTCAGTTCTCCACCAGTCAACGCTCGCCTCCAGCCCAGATATTTTGAGAGATTCTTTGTTGCAACACCTTTGAACCAGTTATTTATCCAGCTTTTCAATTGGCTATGATAAGCATTGACATGCTTGAAGCGAGGTTCCCAAGCATAGAGCAACCAGCGCTGATTTTTCTTGTTTCTTACGTAGCTCCATTGCTCATCAATCTGGCAGAGCAGCTGAACCTGTGAATTTTGAAAGGGCAAGCGCGTCACTTGTCGGGGTGAGAGTTTTTTAAACGCTCTATGACGGTATTCTGGCTGATGCCAAGCACTCTGCTGGTATCGCGAACTCCCGAGCCATTCATAGCCATATCTATGAGTCGATCCTGAACACCGGGTTGATTACCGTTATATATGAAGTCTTTCTGAAAGCGTTTTCTACAGTTTTTGCAGTAAAAGCGTTGCAGACCTGAGGGAGCCTTTCCATTTTTTACGACACGGTCGCTCTCACAGTGAGAGCGGCTAACTTTAATGATTGCCATGAGACCAAAATGCCCAATGATCGCATATTTGTACTGGTCTAATAGAACCGGACACTTTAATAAGAGATAATTTCTATCACTTGTTAAGGTGTCACAATGAGTCAAAAGAAACCCTATAAGGGACTGTTGCATGAAACTGATTTTCAAAAAAAAACAGCCTATTTTGACAACATCCGCTAATTTTCAGGAAAAATGAGCGTTAAATAAGTACTCACACCTGTTTTTTACAGGCTATTTTTAGCTGCACCCAAATTTTAGGCGCAGCTA
>JAQYUY010000006.1 GCA_028728195.1 Endozoicomonas sp. (ex Botrylloides leachii) | reverse complement strand
GTGGCAAGATTGCCGTGCTCGTTGTTGCCTGTTCTACTTGGTGCTCTGCTATACTCCGCTTTCTTCCGTGTTTTTGTCTAGTTGATGGCTCGCCTGTTCCATTTTCAGTAGATGTTAAGGGACATACAGTCTCTGCTGCTAAAGATGAAAACGGCTGCATGATTTGCTTGAGGCTCCTTGTTTCAGGCTATATACCCATTAGACTTCAAGATGCTCATTTTTCTTCCAAGCTTACTCCTTAAAATGAAGGGTTATAGCTGAATAAACGCGAGCATCTTGAAAGCGTTTGAGTATAGAATGATCCATTGACGGCAACGTACAATAGTAATTGACCCTGCTAACCCGAAAAAGTTCTATACCCATTAAACTTCAAGATGTTCGTTTTTCTAAAAACTTGCTCCGTAAAATTAGGGGGGTATAACTGAATAGAGATGAGCAGCTTGAAAGCCTTTGAATATAGACATAAGAGGGTTAATTAGTTTTGATATGGAATCGATCAGATAATAATGGGCCTATATTTATATTTGCTCATGGAGCAGGAGTAGGAATGGATTCTACTTTTATGGAAGCGATGGCAGATAAATTCTGCAACAAGGGTGTTACCGTCGTTCGGTTTGAGTTTCCTTATATGCAACAACGGCGAATTAAACAAAAAAAACAACCTCCTGACAGATTGCCAAAATTGCTAAGTAGTTGGCTCGATAATATAAAAGAAGTCAAACAACAAGCGTCATATCGCCCGCTATTTATTGGTGGTAAGTCTATGGGTGGAAGAATAGCAACCTTAGCTGCTGCCCAATTTATGGGCTGTGCAGATATTGCTGGTGTTGTTTGTTTGGGTTATCCCTTTTATGCTGCAGCTAAGAAAAGCCAACCAAGGATAGCTCATTTAAAAGATGTCACTGTACCTCATCTAATTGTGCAGGGTGAAAGGGATGCCATGGGTAATAAAGCATCAGTGGATAGCTATGCTTTAGCGGATGATGTACAACTACACTGGCTTAAAGATGGCAATCATGACCTTAAACCCAGAAAAACATCCGGCTTTACCCATGATCAGCATCTTGAAAAAACAGCGGAAATAGTTGTTGCATTTATCAAGCGTCATAGTGACACCCTATTAGATTTTTAATCTGGCTGCACATTGGGTACGCTATAACCTCATACGTTAAATAACGTGTATTGGCGTAAGATGATAGTATAAATTCAGGGGTCTCAATGTCAGGTACAGTAGCACTGGTACTCGGTAGCGGTGGAGCACGAGGCTATGCTCATATTGGTGTCATTCGTGAGCTAGAGCGTCGAGGATATCAGGTTACATCTGTCGCAGGTACTTCCATTGGCGCACTGGTGGGCGGTTTTTGGGCAGCGGGTAAGCTGGATGTTTATGCTGAATGGATTTCTCAACTACATTATTTTGATTGCCTTAAGCTTTTAGATGTATCGTTGAGCCAACCTTGCATTATCAAGGGGCACAAATTATTCACAATAATACGCCACCTAATCGGTGATATTACGATTGAAAGTTTACCTGTATCTTATACTGCGGTGGCAACTAACCTTCAAACACGCAAAGAAGTCTGGTTTCAGCAGGGTGATTTAGTCACTGCAATGCGTGCTTCCAGTGCGGTGCCATCGTTATTTCCCCCAGTGAGTGTAAATGGGCAACTATTGGTTGATGGCGCAGTACTTAATCCTTTACCAATGGCACCGTCGGGCTCAGTTATTGCAGATATAGTCATAGCAGTAGATTTGCTTGGAGAAGAAACGCCTGCCCCCTTAACTAAAAGTAATGCAGATGACGCAGGTTATAAGCGACTACCGGATAATTGGTTAAAGAAAATATGGCCTGGAAATAAAGGCGATAAACCTCAGGATAAGGAGAAAAAACTGGTTAAATCGATGAGCATGTTTAATATCTTTTATCAGTCAATGGAAATAATGCAGGAATCTCTAGCACGTTATAAGGTTGCGGGGAACCCGCCAAATATTTTAATTTCTGTACCTAAAAACAGTTGTCGATTTTATGATTTCCACAAATTTCATGAGGTTGAACGTATTGGTCAATCACTTGCAGCAGAGGTGCTTGATAAATGGGAGTCTGGGAAAAAAAATGCGCCTACTGATTATCTTAAATAAGTTTGTCTGCCATTGTGTCAATGAGGTAAATCATGCGTGGGTATTACGTCTGTTTTTTCTTGAGTAGCAGTAACATGGAACCTGCGCCTCCTTCTGCTTTAGGCGCAGAACAAAAAGCTAGCACCTGGTGAGGCAGTTGTCTCAGCCAATGATTTACATGACTCTTCAGCGTTAATCTACGATCCTGAGTGCGGTGAGCTTTACCATGAATAATACGAACACAGCGAAACCCTTTATATTGGCAAAATCGAAGGAATTCCAGCATTGTATCTTTTGCTTCATCTATTTTATAGCCATGAAGATCCAATACATAGCTGACTTCAAAGGCACAGTTTTGCAGCTTTTTCAGCTGTGCTGCTTGCACGCCTGATTGAGCATAGTTAAGGATTTGCTCAGCCTCTATAGGCTCTACCCAAGCATCAGATACTCCGGGTTCCTTTGTGTTTTTCTCTTGTGTCGCAGCGGTTCGCCTAGCCTTATAGGTTGATTTTGGCAATATCCTTGATGTTAAAATCTGCTGATGAAATGGTTTGCTCTGTTTTTTTTTCAATGGTTTAACATCTTGCATTGCTTCTTGAAACACTGTGACAGCATTTTGATTATTATCATCTTGTACCGTCATACATTGTTCCTCATTCTCACTTCCTTTACTATGCAATCGCTCGGCTATGTTCTAGCTATGTTAGCTCAATACAAGCTAGTATCAAACCGAATAATACGAGCTATAAAGATAGTTTTTTAAATAATAAAAACGAGTTAAAACACTTTTTGGCAGAATAATAGAAATTGTAATAGTACTTGGTCGATGACATGAATTATTCTGATAAGTCTTATAACGGGCTGAAAACTGTCAGAGATTTTATTCGCTGGGCTGCAACCTGCTTCAGCAAAGAAAACCTTTTTTTTGGGCATGGTAGTGATAATGCGCTGGATGAAGCATTGCACCTTGTTTTTCAAGCGCTTAATCTGCCATGGGATCTGCCTGATAACTATCTTTCTGCACGATTAACTCGCGCTGAAAAAGCACAGGTATCTCAGCTAATACAGCAGCGTATAAAGGAGCGCAAGCCTTTGGCCTATTTAGTTAACCAGGCATGGTTTTGCGGGAAACCTTACTATGTCGATGAGCGGGTGCTTATTCCGAGATCGCCAATAGGTGAATTGATTAACCGCCAGTTTCAGCCTTGGTTAGGTAATACAGAGGTCACTCGTTTACTTGACCTGTGTTCGGGATGTGGTTGTATCGGTTTGGCAGCGGCTCAAGTATTTGATCAAGCTGTTGTTGATTTATTAGATATATCCGCTGATGCATTAGAGGTGGCTCGCATTAATATTGACCGTCACGAGCTTTGGGATAGAGCTCAAACTATTCGCTCTGATCTGTTTGCAGCATTGGGAACTAGTGTTGAAAAGCCTGAATACCAGTTGATTATTAGTAATCCTCCCTATGTTGATGCTGAAGATATGAGCGATATACCTGAAGAGTTCACTCATGAACCAGAGATTGGATTGGCTGCTGGTACTGATGGTCTTGATTTTGCCCGCATCATTCTTGCGACGGCGGCTAACTACCTTGCTGCTGATGGTTGGCTCGTGCTAGAAGTAGGTAATAGTCAGTGGGCATTACGAGAGACTTTTCCTGAGGTGCCGTTTATATGGCCTGAACTTGAAGAAGGTGGGCATGGCATACTAATGTTGCCTGCAGTGGATTGTCATAAATATCAGGAGACCTTTAAAAGTCGAATGAAGAGTAATAGCTGAGGTTAGTTATGGCTGGAAATACAATAGGGCAGCTTTTTAAGGTAACGACCTTTGGCGAATCTCATGGGGTGGCATTAGGTTGTATAGTAGATGGCTGTCCTCCTGGTCTAGAACTCAGTGCAAGTGACCTACAAATAGATCTTGATCGCCGGAAGCCAGGCTCTTCTAAATATACAACTCAAAGAAAAGAGCCTGATCAAGTAACTATTTTGTCAGGTGTTTTTGAGGGTAAAACTACAGGCACACCCATCGGATTGCTTATTCAAAATACTGATCAGCGATCCAAAGATTATAGTGAGATCAAAGATTGCTTTAGGCCGGGTCATGCTGATTATAGCTATGATCAAAAATATGGCTTTCGGGATTATCGAGGCGGTGGTCGATCATCTGCCCGAGAAACGGCAATGCGGGTTGCAGCGGGCGCTATTGCTAAAAAATTTCTAGCCACCAAAGGCATTAAGATTAAAGGCTATCTATCACAGATGGGCCTAATTAAAATTGAAAGATTTGACTGGCATGAGGTGGAAAATAATCCATTTTTTTGCCCTGATGTTAGCAAAGTAGCAGAAATGGCTGCAATGATTGACCAGCTACGCAGAGAAGGTGATTCTACGGGGGCAAAAATATCTGTGATTGCTACCGGTATGATGCCGGGGTTGGGAGAACCTGTTTTTGACCGACTTGATGCTGAGCTGGCTTATGCGCTAATGAGCATTAATGCTGTAAAGGGAGTGGAAATAGGAGACGGTTTTAATGTTATCCATCAAAAGGGAACAGAGCATCGAGATGAGATGACGCCAGAAGGTTTTCTTTCTAATCATGCCGGTGGTGTATTAGGTGGTATCAGTACGGGTCAAGATTTAGTTGCCCATATTGCCATTAAGC
The DNA here is from genome assembly GCA_028728195.1 of Endozoicomonas sp. (ex Botrylloides leachii). GTDB lineage: Bacteria > Pseudomonadota > Gammaproteobacteria > Pseudomonadales > Endozoicomonadaceae > Endonucleibacter. The sequence continues at coordinate 1,666 of JAQYUY010000006.1, read as the reverse complement.
CAACATCCAGTATTACGACCCCAGGGCGCTCTATCAATACCCGTGGAGAACCCGTGAATGTTATTACTAAAGGACGGCATGACCCTTGTGTTGGCATTCGGGCAACTCCCATTGCTGAAGCAATGACGGCTATCGTTTTAATGGATCATTTTATGCGACAGCGTGCACAAAATATTGAGACAACGCGTTATTCTCCGGTGATTACTCGTTTGTAATGCACTTTAAGAAGTGGTCTATGATTGTTTGCTAACAACTAATAATAACGGTATTTTTTAATAGGTAGCTATATGATCAAGTTAAAAGCGTATTCTTTTTCTGGTACACCAGAGCAAATTGGCCACGCACATGGGGAAGAGCTTCGAGATAGTATCCAACGGTTTGTGCAAATACGTCTTGATGCAGCAGTACAGTATTTTAAAGCCGCTGGAATCAATAAGACTGGTCTTGTTGATCAGCTGCTCCAAACCGGTAAGGCTTGCTATAACATTTTTGCAAAATGGGACCCTGAAGGCTTAGCTGAACACAATGCTATAGCCAAAGCCGCAGGTGTTAAGCCTGAACACCTCTATACCAGCACAAATTATACAGACATTCGTGATGCATATATGCTGGCTGGCAGTACCCCTGATGCTGAAGGATGCTCTGCATTAATGATTCCTGCTAGCCATAGCAAGCACCGTCGTGTACTTGCCGGGCAGACGTGGGATTTAAACCCGGAAGATATTGACTACGTGGTTGCTATAAAGGCCAATCCAATAAAAGGCCCTGCACGCTGGAGCATTCAATTAAGTGGTTGCCTGAGCCTGATGGGAATGAATAGTGAAGGACTGGCCGTGGGTACAACTAACTTAAAGACATGGCACTCAACGCTTGGAGTTGGTTATCTGAACTTAATTCATCGTGCTATGCGCTGCGACCATATTGATGATGCTGCAAGCATGCTCGCAGATGCACCAAAGTCAGGTGCTCATAGTTTTTTTCTGGCCAATGCGTTAAAAGGGCTGCGTTTTGAGGTGTCAGGTTTTAACTATGATCAGCAGAGCATGACAACTGAACCGATGGGTTGGACAAATCATTGCTTGAGCCCTGAGCATCAAGCAGCAGAATATGAACAACCCACACCTTCTAGCCTAGCTCGTTTTAACCGTCTTAAGCAGTTATTGAATACAAAATCCATCGATGTAGAGTCAATCAAAGCTATGTTTTCTAATCGAGACGATGGGATTAACAGCATTAACCGTTATCCTGAAGATAACGGATACGCGGCTACGAATGCTTGTATGATTGCAGACCCCAAAGAGCAAATACTTTATGCTTGTTGTGGACCTGCTGATCGAGGAGAGTGGTTAACTCTTACCTTTGATAAATAAGCTGACATCAAACAATACCTGCAACTCATCCCTTCCACTTAATCCTCGAAAAGCATTCGACCATGTAACGCTTTTCGGGGCATCATGTTAATACAATCTATGTAATCTTGTTGAGTCATACTAGTGATTTTTTCAGTGTGATGGGTAATGATATCACCGATAAAAATCTGTAAGAGTAACCTGATGTGTGACTTTAAATTGAGAGCATAGGCGCAAACTGCATAGGCTCACGCCCAGCTTGAATGTTCAAGTAAATGCCAACAGTGATGCCCAGCAGCTTCCGAGCTACACGACTT
>JAQYUY010000059.1 GCA_028728195.1 Endozoicomonas sp. (ex Botrylloides leachii) | reverse complement strand
AAGGCATAAAAAGTTTAGGCCTAACCGGTGATAAAAATTTTCTAAAGGATTTAGTTACAGCAGAAAGTAAAAACGGAACCCCTAGCCTTTTTATGGCAATGCAAAATGAGCATCCTGAGACCATCACAGCTTTCTTTAAAGGCATAGAAAGTTTAGGCCTAACCGGTGATAAAAATTTTCTAAAGGATTTAGTTACAGCAGAAAAGAAAGACGGAATCTCTGGCCTTTTAATAGCACTGCACTTGGGGTGCCCAAAAAACATTGAAGCGCTATTTACCTGTGTAGAAAATCTAGACATGAGTGCTCAAGATAAAAATGACCTTTTAAAAAACCCCTTATGGAACGGTTTGTCTGGCATTAAAAATGCACTGCAAGAGAAAAAAGAAGCAACAGTGGCTACTTATCTTACCTTGATGATGAAGAAAAAATTTATCACTTCCAAGACGCTGAATAATGCTTTGAGCGAGGTAGTTGGTAGCAACAAGCTGACTTTAGAGCAACTCATGCCTTATTTTACCAATATGATTAAGCATAACCGCGCAACCGCTGGTGAGCTTAAAAATACATACGAAAACCAACTTAAAAATTATGGCATAAATCAGCTAAATGCATTTTGGGGTGAATTACAAAAGGTGCGTACTTGATGTTATTTTATTTATATTTGCCTATTTAAAAATAAAGACGTGTGTCGCATCAGCGGATAATCTCTCTAGCTGCATTTACGTAGTTATTAAAGTTAATCTACCCACCAGTCGATCTAATCATTTTAGCTAAAAATAGGTTATTGTGATGGATGGGTTTTATAAGAGGGTATCGGATACTTCTAGCGAGTCAATTCCATCAAATGAACAAGAACCTTCTGATGGCAAGGTCAATGGACGAATTAAAACAATCGACCCTGAACAAACCTATCTATCAGCTGCTGATAAAACGGCTTCTGTTTCATCTCCCCCCACCACATCGCTAATGCAACGCAAAGTCACTCATTTACTTCAACAAAAGCCTTCGCGTGAGCTATATATCAGAAGCGGTGTTAACCCTCAATCGGAACTCACCCAGCTCACCGATGGGGAACTGCCTGTAGATTCCTCGTTGATATTGACCTATAAGTCGAAAGGTCTTGAAAGAGATTTCAATTGCAAGGCCACTAGCAAAAAAGATCAAAAGCTCATTAAATGTAGGCATTTAGCCTATGCCTTTGCCACCGGTGTATTCGGTGAAAAAATACAAGAGGGAAAATCAGTAGCAAAAGGGGAAAAGTTTGCCAGCGTAGATTCACTCGATAACATAGCCAACCACCCAGGTATTCTCACTGATAAACAACTAAAAAACACACCAATACAGTATGGTGTTGCTAAAGAAGCGTATTATGTTGCAGGGCAGGCGATTGGGCTTTCTATATACGAAGCAGCTCAACAGCTGAGCTATGAGGGGGATAGCAAGCGCTATCTAGTATTTTCAGAAAATCACGTCATGGCTTTAGCAATAGAGCGCCTAGCAGACTCAAGTTTCAAATTGGCTTTTTATGACCCGAATGATACTGCGCGAGTGTTGCGGATAGTCGTATCGAATCTGGAGGCATTAAAAAAGATCACTATTAAAGACCTTATACCTAATTCAAATTATGCAGCTGAATGTTTGTTAGATGCTGCCCATGGCAGTTTGTTATGTTCCAAGGACAGTGTAAAAACAGCGAATGATGCACAGATTAAAATAAATGGAAATATCAACGCTAGCATAATGTATTTGTTAATGAAGGCTGGCCACCTAGAAAATAAAGCTATAAAAAACCGCGTGTATAAAGAACTTCAGCTCCAACTTAATAGTAATGGTAAAGCGCATCTAGAGCGGATCTTTGAGGGAAAAAGTATAAATGGTGACACTACTGCTCTTTTTATAGCAATGCAACATGGACATCCAGAGACTATCACAGCTTTCTTTGAAGGTCTAAAGACTTTAGGTCTGACCGATGATAAAGTTTTCCTTAAGGATTTAGTTAGAGCAAGAGCAAAATTAGGCAACGAACCCCCTAGCCTTTTTATGGCAATGCAAAATGAGCATCCAAAGACTATCACGGCTTTCTTTAAAGGCATAGAAAGTTTAGGCCTAACCGGTGATAAAGATTTTCTAAAGGATTTAGTTACAGCAGAAGAAAAAAACGGAACCCCTAGCCTTTTTATGCCAATGCAAAATGGGCACCCAGAGACTATCACGGCTTTCTTTGAAGGCATAGAAAATTTAGGCCTGACCAATGATAAAGCATTTCTTAAGAAGTTAGTTACAGCAGAAAGAAAAGACGAAACCCCTGCCTTTTTTATAGCAATGCAAAATGGGCATCCAAAGACTATCACGGCTTTCTTTAAAGGCATAGCAAGTTTAGGCCTAACCGGTGATAAAGATTTTCTAAAGGATTTAGTTACAGCAGAAGCAAAAGACGGAACCCCTAGCCTTTTTATGCCAATGCAAAATCGGCATCCAGAGACTATCACAGCTTTCTTTGAAGGCATAAAAAATTTAGGCCTAACCAATGATAAAGCGTTTCTTAAGAGGTTAGTTACAGCAGAAGCAAAAGACGGAACCCCTAGCCTTTTTATGCCAATGCAAAATGGGCATCCAGAGACTATCACGGCTTTCTTTGAAGGCATAGAAAGTTTAGGCCTAACCGGTGATAAAGATTTTCTAAAGGATTTAGTTACAGCAAAAAGAAAAGATGAACTCCCTGGACTTTTTATGGTGCTGCATCTAGGACATCCAAAAGTCATTGATGCCCTATTTACCGGTGTAGAAAATCTAAACTTTAGTGAGCAAGATAAAAATTACCTGTTAAAAAACCCCTTATGGAACAATATTTCTGGCATTAAATATGCGTTGGGAAAGGAAAAAGAGGCAACAGTAGCTACTTACCTTAACTTGATGATGAAGAAAAAATTTATCACTTCCGAAACGCTGAATAATGCTTTGAGCGAGGTAGTTAGTAGCAACCAACTGACTTTAAGACAACTAGCGTCTTATTTTACCAATATGATTAAGCATAACCGCGCAACCGCTGGTGATCTTGAAAAGCTATATGAACAATCACTTAAAAACAGCGAATGCTATAACACCGATGAGCTAAGCTTATTTTGGGATTACTTCAGAAATATGCGTCCTTGATGTTATTTAATTCATATTTGCCTATTTAAAAATAAAGACGTGTCCCACCAGCTGATGATCTCTTTAGCTGTATTTACGTAGCTGTTAAAGTCAATCTACCCACCAGTCGATCTAATCATTTTAGGTAAAAATAGGTTATTGTGATGGATGGGTTTTATAAGAGAATATCGGATACTTCTAGCCAGAAAATTCTATCAAACGAAAAAGGCAAATCAGTAGCGTATCATAGCTCTCTTTGAAGAGCCTAAAAATTTTAGGCCTTGCCAATAATATCAACGAAATTAAAATATTTATGCAAAATTTAACTCAAGACAGATAGTCGTTTAACTACCATCGCCAGGTATCCAAAAGTAGTGCCTTAGTCAATACCTTCAGCTTTACTAAAACTCGATAAAAATAACCTTATTTATAGACACGCAAACCCCAAGATAAATTTTGGATTATATTATTCGCCTTAGTGGTGGCTAATAAAATTAGCCACCAACTGACGCAAGCTAGTCGGTCAAAATAGAGAGATTTAAATATGATGCAACTCTTGCGTTATCAACAGGTTCAAGAAAGGGAATATTTCCCAAACAAGGCGCAGGTATTAAGCGATGAAGCGTCTTTAAATTTTCCTCGTAATACAGCATATCCGGATCAATACGATTGGCAACCCAACCTGCTATTTTAATACCATCACGCATGATAGCCTCTGCAGTTAGCGTGGCATGATTTAGACAGCCCAGCTTCATACCCACAACCAGTATCACAGGAATATCAAGTTCCTTTGGTAATGCTGATAGCATGTGCTGGGTATTAATCGGAACTCGCCAGCCGCCGGCTCCTTCAATCAACGTTATGTTTGCTGATACTGTTTGTGTATTTTTACACCATTGTGTTAGCTGCTCAAGAGTAACTGTTATATTGGTTTGCTCTGCGACTATATGAGGCGCTGCGGGCGACTCAAAAGCTGCTGGATTTACCTGCTCGTAGGGTAGCTCACAGGTCATGGCATGCATTATTTCAAGGGCATCATTATTTCTTAGGCCATCTGGAGTTACCTCACACCCTGCTGATAATGGCTTCAATCCCAGTGTTTTGTAGCCTTTCATGCGAGCACCCTCAAGCAAACCGCATGTGACAACCGTTTTACCTGCATCTGTATCAGTGCCTGTAACAAAAAATGTTTTTTTATTCATGCATACACCTCATTTATAATTGAGTTTGCTCAAAGTGCCCGTATACTACCTGATAAGAAAGTGGTAACCCTTTGTGTTGACGCAAGGCTTCATAAGCTATCTCTAAAGCGTTCAATTTTTTCCTAGTCATTAGACCTGTAACCGGCGAGCTAACGGTGTTAACGCCTAATGCTTTTAACTCTTTAAGCAAAGAATAAAGGTCAGGGTAGAACTGCTGTTCAACTTGACTTAAAAAACTATGGTGCTTGAGACGACTTCTGTGCAAGACGCATTTTTGTTCTGCGAAAGATAAAAATGAATTAGTATGACAGCCCTCATCCACTAAACGCCATGCTGTTTGCAATTCCTGCAATGTACCTTTAGCCAGAGAGGAAAAAACAAAGCAACCATTTTTTTTAAGCACACGCTTTACTTCATGAAGAATACGTTGCAGATTGCACCACTGAATAGCGAGGCTAGAAAAAACAACATCAACGGATTGATTTCGAAAGGGTAACTGCTCAATATCACCAACAAGCCAACGGTTATTTGCTTCACTGCTATGGGTTATACGAGCATAATTGACCATGCCTTGGGCAATGTCTATGCCTGTGACTAATGCCTCAGGGTAGATGCGTGCCAATTCTTTTGTATGCTGACCGGTGCCAGAACCAAGATCAACAATGGTTAATGGCCTTTTTTCCGGTGGAATGAGCATAGTTGTTCGAGCGGCAATACGACGTTGTAATCGAGCCTTAGCATCATAAGTAGAAGATGCTTCGCCAAAATGCTTCGCTATTCTTTTTTTAAACCGTATTATCGGTAAGCGCTCTGTTGTTGGGCTTTTTATCAACGTGATTGCATCACTCATTCTGTCATTATACTCCTTGGCAATAGGATTTTAATAAAGCAATTACAGGTTCAGGGTAATCAAGAAAAAAACAATGCCCTCCTGGACCAACATAAGTATTATGACGTTTAAATAAATGCTTTACTGATTCCGTAATATCACTAGGTACTAATGCATCCTCTTTGCCATAACAGTGAATTACCGGGCAGTTAATACTAGTTAACTCTTTTCTTATATCGGCCAATCCAAGCACTGTAAGCATATTTGTCATATTGTCACTGACCATCAATACGCTATTTAGATATTGATTTAATTGTTTTTTGTTTTTACTACCGATACTACATAACACACTAAATTGCCTCAGTGTTTTTTTGGGAGATATTTTTAATGCTGTTAGAAACTTATCAAAAGTCACTGAATTTATAGCATGGCGCCAGTCTAGCTTTGCTGAAAAGCAAGGGTTAGTGGCTAGCGTAACTAGCGCTTTAACCTTAGTCGGGTAAGCATTGGCATAGGCGCAGGCAAGAAGGCCGCCATAAGACCAACCAACTAATACGAATGGAGTATCCGGAAGTTCTTGATAAAGCCACTGTATTATATCCTTTAGTGTAAAATCAGAATGTTTTATGGCTATGCAAGACAAATTTATTATGGTTACATCAATACCTATTAAGCGTTTAATGAAGGGGATAGGCACTTCTTCTGGCATTGCCCAGCCATTAATGAAAACCAAAGGAATGCTCATATTAACCCTCTTCACATAAGTGCTGTTGCGTTGCTTGCTTAAGCGCACTAAGCAACCTATCAACATGATTTCTAGTATGAGCAGCGGTTAAGGAAATTCTTAGACGTGAGGTGTTGGGTGGCACTGTAGGCGGGCGAATAGCAGTGACTAAAATACCGCTCTCCGCTAAAGCATGACTGATTTTAGTTGCCACCTTTGCTGAGCCAACCGGTATAGGATGTATAGGTGTTGTCGACTGTATCCGCTGAATATTCAACGCGTCACAACCCTGGCAAAAATAATGAATCAAGTCATTTAAATGCTCTCGACGCCAATTCTCTCGCTGCACCAGCTTTAAACTTACTCTGCTAGCTTCTGCAATGGCAGGAGGAATTGATGTGGTATAAATATAAGTGCGGGCAAATTGGATCAGAGTTTCTATTAGCTCATGACTACCAGCAACAAAAGCACCATACACGCCAAATGCCTTGCTAAGGGTTCCCATTAATACCGGCACTTTTTGCTGAGAAAGGCCGAAATGCTCAGCGCTACCACCACCATTTTTACCTAAAAAGCCAAAACCGTGAGCATCATCAACCATCAGCCAAGCATCATGCTTATAGCTAATATCAGCCAGTTGTGGAAGAAGCGCAACATGACCATCCATGCTGAACACACCATCAGTTACCACCAGCTTACGTTTTGTATGGCTTTTTTTTAGCCTGTCTTTCAGGTGTTCACAGCAGCTGTGTCGATACCGGTGAAAGCGTGCACCAGATAGTTTACCAGCATCAAGTAATGAGGCATGATTTAACCGATCCAAAAAAATAGCATCAGATTTTCCTAGTAAGGCACTAATCACACCAAGGTTTGCCATATAACCATTAGCAAATAGCAAGGTACGCTCTCTGCCAGTAAATGCTGCTAGTTCTTCTTCAAGTTGGTGATGGGGTGTACTATGACCAATAATTAAGTGTGAAGCACCACCCCCTACACCAAATCTATTTGCCCCTTGTTGAAAGGCTGAAACAATATCAGGGTGGTTAGCAAGCCCCAGATAATTATTACTGCAAAATGCTAAGTATTTCTTGCCTTCACACCATATCTCTGGCGTTTGCGGTGAGGCAAGAGTATGGCGAGAACGGTAGAGCCCTTGATCTTTTCGGTGATTAAGTTTTGGCTGGAAATTAAACCAAGTCATATTTAAGTCAGCTCACCTGAAGGCATCGCATTGTAGTAATGATCGTTATCTACATTGGTATACAAAATGCCATGAGCTGAGTCATTAGGTATTTTTTCTGTTTGTTTCTCTTGCTCTATGGTAATACCGAGGCGATTAAGGAGCTGCCTATCTCGATCTACTTCAGGGTTAGCTGCTGTTAATAGCGTATCGCCCATAAAGATAGAGTTAGCACCTGCCATAAATGCTAACGCTTGTAATTCATCGCTCATCTTTTCACGCCCAGCTGATAACCGAACGTAGGACTTTGGCATCATGATTCTGGCAGCTGCAATGGTTTTAACAAAGTCAATGCCATCAATATCATCTACTGACTCCATCGGAGTTCCAGCTATTTTTATCAGTTGATTAATAGGTACACTTTCTGGGTGGTCTGGCAAATTAGCCAACTGCCTTAAAAGGCCAGCTCGATCTTTTATATGTTCTCCCATACCAATAATACCGCCACTACATACTTTCATGCCGGACTCTCTAACATGCGCTAGCGTATTAAGGCGATCAGAGTAAGTGCGGGTTGTAATAATCGTGCCATAGAATTCTGGTGAGGTATCGAGATTATGATTGTAATAATCAAGGCCCGCCGCAGCTAAATCAGACGCTTGTTCAGCGCTTAGCATACCCAGCGTCATGCATGTCTCCAAACCGAGCGCCTTGACCTCTTTTATCATTTCAATGATGTTAGGCATATCTTTTTTAGGAGGGTTCTTCCATGCTGCGCCCATGCAAAAACGTGTTATACCGGCTGCTTTTGCTTGTTTAGCTTGATTAATCACTCTTTGAACAGAAATTAATTTTTCCTTCACCAGCCCAGTATTATAATGACCACTTTGGGGGCAATATTTACAGTCTTCTGGGCAAGCACCTGTCTTGATGGAAAGCAGTGCACTGGCCTGTACTTGATTTTCCTTAAAGTATTCCCTATGGATTTGTTGGGCAGAAAATAACAACGTATTAAAGGGGGTTTCAAAAAGCGCTTCAGCTTCCTCTAAAGTCCAGTCATGGCGTATTGTAGCTGTCGACATGGGTGAGAGTCCCTACTTAATAAAAGGCAATTTTATCGCCATAACACATAAAAAATGTCGATAAGGATAAACTAGTAAAACGCTTAGTCAACTAAAAATATATTAAAAGGTTTACATCGTGTAACTATATGAAACTTTTAGTCCTAGCCAGGTTTGCCAACAGCATTTCAGGTTATACCTAGCTTCATCACTTTACCTCTGAGCTCAGATAGCTATGCTGATAGCGGGATTATAATGTCTTCTTGATATGGCCGATTCTTTCGGAGAACAGCTAAGCTAAATGCTGTTGAGATACTATCAAAAATAACGCTAAGGACGTCTGGCAGTAGCATGATTCAGTATCTAAAAAAAGTATTAGCGCACATCCCCATAAGAGTGCGCTGCTTACTATGCAAAGGTCATAGCACGGCAGATTTTCCGTTATGCCAATATTGTCTGGATTGTTTGCCCATGACAGGTAGCAGCTGCCCAGCCTGCGGTATTGCTATGCCAACATCTATAGTCACACAGTGTGCTAAATGTATACAAACACCTTTATCTTTTGACTGTTGCCTAAGCGCTTTTGTTTTCTCGTATCCTGTTAACCATATTATTCAGCGAATTAAATATAACCAAGGTACAGAGCTTATAAGTCCCTTAATTCCCTTTTTAACCAATGTATTAATTGATTATTATTGTGCCCGCCCTTGGCCTGAGGCCATCATTCCAACACCTCTGCATAAAAAACGCATGCGATCACGTGGATATAACCAATCACTTTTATTAGCCAAAGCCATTCATCAGGCGCTTCCAATTAATAGCGCATGCCATCTGGAGGAAAAAAGTATTTATAAGCATAAAGAGACCGCTTCACAGCAAAATTTGCCGGCCAGTGCGAGGCGCAAAAATATCAAAGGTGCTTTTTGTGTTAAAAACACGATACCTTTTCGCCATGTTGCGATCGTTGATGATGTAGTCACCACATCTGAAACGGTAAGTGAAATCAGTAGGGTATTGAAAAAAACGGGTGTCGAACAGGTTGATATTTGGTGCCTAGCTCGAACGCCACGGGATAATCTGATAGGTTGATAGACTTTTTCCGTTGTCTTTTTGGGTTGTTTTCAGAATATTAGATATAAAAAAAACAGTGTCGACGTTACCTGTTTTAGCATTATAGAATGCCTCGGTTATTATTTTACTGCTCACCGGAGATATGTATGAGCACAGACTCTGTTCATCCCTACGAAAGGCTAACGCCAGATCGAGTGCTTGATGCAGTAGAAAGCCAGGGCTTTATCTCAGATGCACGAATCTTGGCCTTAAACAGTTATGAAAATAGAGTTTATCAAATAGGTATTGAAGAACAAACGCCGATCATTGCAAAATTTTATCGTCCTAACCGATGGAGTAAAGAGCAAATTCTGGAAGAACATCAATTTTCTTTGGTGTTGCAAAGCATGGAGCTTCCCGTTATTGCTCCTTTGATGAATAAAAAAAATGAAACCTTGTTTGAATTTGATGGATTTTCATTTGCCTTGTTTCCAAAACAGGGAGGCTATGCACCAGAATTGGCTAACCCTGATAATCTTTTAGTTATTGGTCGTTGTCTTGGACGTATTCATAGATTAGGTGCCGCTGAACCATTTCAGGCTAGAAATACCATCAATCTCCAACATTTTGGCGTGGAAAGCGTTGATTATCTCTGTGAAAATAATTTTATCCCCACATCATTGACAGAAGCTTATCAAACCCTCACACACGATTTGCTGCACCAGTTGGCTCGTGTTGAAAAAGAATACTCTGTTGCTCAAATTCGTGTGCATGGTGATTGCCATAGCGGCAATATTTTATGGCGTAATAATGGCCCCTATTTTGTCGATTTTGATGATACTGCAATGGCACCAGCCATACAGGATCTATGGATGCTGTTATCTGGCGATAGACAAAGCCAAACAATACAGATGGCCGAAATTTTGGAGGGTTACTGTGAGTTCCATCATTTTAATCTCGCTGAACTTAATCTGATTGAATACTTCAGAACCCTACGATTACTACATTACAGCGCATGGCTAGCAAGACGCTGGAAAGACCCTGCATTTCCGATGGCATTTACTTGGTTTAATACCGATCGGTATTGGGCAGAACACATTCTGGCATTGCGAGAACAGCTGGCTTCGATCAATGAAGCACCGCTGGCTATTTTTGGAAAACTTTAGCTCCAGCTAATTATACCAGCCGTGTTTCCTAAGAAGCTGTTCATGATCTTGATTTTCCTTGATAATTCATCGAATGAGACAAAAGTACCCCAGCGATATCACTCGTGAACAGTTTGAACCTATTCTTCCGATCCTTGAAAGTGCTCGCAAGAAAACGAAGCCTCGTACCATCGACCTTTATGATGTGTTTTGCGCTGTACTCTATCTACTCAAAAGCGGGTGTCAGTGGCGCATGATTCCCAGTGATTTTCCAAAATGGCGAACTGTTCATTCTTATTTCCAGCAATGGAGTGAGCCTCTTGATGAAGGCGAACCCAGCCTGCTTGAACAGGCTTTAAAAAAATCAGGTTGCTGAAAACCGGGCTCAGCAAGAACGGGACAAGAAAACGCGGTTTGTTATCGTCGATGCCCAGAGTGTTAAGAATACCGCTTATGCGCTGAATAAAGGCTATGATGCTGGAAAAAAGGTCTCTGGTATTAAGCGACACATGGCTGTAGATACGCAAGGACTGCCCCATGCTATCGAAATCACCACTGCGGATGAGAGTGATAGAGCGGGTGCTCTGAAAGCCTTCAAATGCAACAAATCGAGCTTATCAAAAGTAGAATCTGTCTTGGTTGATGGCGGCTATACAGGCGAGCCTTTCGCTTGTGCTGTTGATGAATTACTGGGAGCCACTGTACAGGTAGCCAAAAGGAGTGAACTTCATACTTTCGCAGTAATCCCCAAGCGCTGGGTTGTAGAGCGTTCATTCTCTTGGTTAGAAAATTGCCGTCGTTTATGGAAGAATACCGAGCGTAAACTCAATACGAGTCTTCAATTTACGCACTTGGCCTTTTTGGCTCTCTTGTTGAGAAGATTATGAACAGCTTCTAAGATAAATTCATCAAATTCGTCGGTGCAGCAATGGCTTTTTTGGTTTCATAGTTGAAGAAAACAACACTTGTCTTAGCCCTAGCGATCATCGTGCTCACACCTGATTTCTCAGAGCACTTGCGAACCTGATAATGCATTTGGCAACTTCGACCTGAAATTTCGCTGACTGCAATATCAAAAATTAACCTATCTTCATAAAATGCTTCATTAATATAGACAATTTGCAAATCAGCTAAGATATAGCCTTCACTACCCTGCTCTACTTCTGATATCCCTATTGAAGCAAGGAAAGCGGCACGAGCATTATGTAATAATGAAACCAGCTTATCGTGCGCCAAATGCTTGCGATAATTGACATCTTGAATCCCTACTTTTTGAGACATTGAGAAATGGGGGAAATCTGGAAACTTAAGTTGTATTTTTGCCATGAAGCACCTCTATTTTTTTAAGAAACTGCTGATCTTTTTTAAGCAGCCTCCACATTATTTGGTTAACCTGTTAGTATTTTACCGAACTGCCCCATTAATTAGACCTTAGTTCGATATAAAAAAACGAATATGGCGTGTTGCTTTGTTCCATTTATCTGGCTTATCTGGCCTATAAATTACCCATCAATCTGTTTAGTTAACCTGACGTTCTTTTCTGCATCTGGCATACTCCTAATTTTCTCTCGTCAATTACAGTGGTATCATGCATAAGCAGATAATTAAACGTTCTTTTGAGTTAAAAAATACCCATTTTTCATCTGATATTTCTCCTCTACTGCAGCGTATTTACAGTGCTAGAGGCGTTTATAATGATCAGCACCTTACTAAAAAATTGAGTCATTTGCCTGATTACCACCAGCTCAAAGATATAGAAAAAGCCACCCAGCTTTTAGCAGAAGCCATTACCAAACAACTACGCATTGTCATTGTGGGCGATTTTGACTGTGATGGTGCCACCAGCAGCGCATTGGGTGTACTGGCGATACGATCAATGGGGGGCAAAGCTAATTATTTAGTACCTAATCGATTTGAGTTCGGCTATGGACTAACACCTGAAATTGTTGATGCCACGGCACACTATCAACCCGATATTATAGTAACCGTTGATAATGGTATTTCTAGCATAGAAGGGGTAGCTGCAGCCAAAGCCAAAGGCCTTAAAGTAATTGTAACCGATCACCACCTTGCAGGGGCGCAATTACCCAATGCAGATGCCATCGTGAACCCCAATCAACCGGGCTGTGGCTTTCCGGCAAAAAATACTGCAGGTGTTGGAGTTATCTTTTATGTAATGTGTGCTCTGCGTACCCGATTGCGTCAACAAGGTTGGTTTAAAAAACGCTCAGAGCCTAATTTGGCAGCATTTCTTGACCTTGTTGCGCTAGGTACTGTCGCCGATGTAGTTAGCCTTGATGCACCAAATCGAATTCTGGTTTTTCAAGGTCTGGCCAGAATAAGGGCTGGTCATTGCCGCCCTGGCATAACTGCCTTAATAAACGTGGCTGGACGTAACGCCTTCAGCTTATGCGCTCCTGACCTTGGTTATGTGCTTGGCCCTCGCCTTAACGCCGCAGGACGGCTTGATGATATATCAACCGGTATTGAATTACTGTTGACCGATTCAAAACAGCAAGCCCAACAACTGGCTATAGAATTAGATGATCTCAATCAAGAACGTAAGCAAATAGAAGCCAGTATGCAACAAGAAGCCATAGCAGAACTCAAAAACCTGCAGATTGATGTGCATGAAAACTCTATTCCTTGGGGGCTCTGTCTGTTTAAAAATGACTGGCACCAAGGTGTTATTGGTATTCTTGCCTCACGAATTAAAGAAAAACTGAACCGACCGGTGATCGTCTTCGCTGAAAGTGATAATGAAGAAGTTAAAGGCTCGGCTCGCTCAATCCCCAATCTACACATACGCGATACACTAGAGAATATATCACGACAACACCCACATTTAATTATCAAATTTGGTGGCCATGCAATGGCCGCAGGGATATCTATTAAAAAAGCAGATATCAATGAGTTTAAAACCCTGTTTGATAGTGAAATACGCCAACAGCTCAATAAAGAAGATCTCAATGCTGAGATTTATACCGACGGTGAGCTATTACCCTCAGATATGACAATGAACACCGCCGCTGACTTGAGAGCAGGCGGTCCCTGGGGGCAGAGCTTTCCTGAACCGCTGTTTCACGGTCGATTTCAAGTAGTAGCACAACGACGGATAGGACAAAAACATTTAAAAATGTTACTAAAGCCGGCTTCTACTGACCTGTGCTTAGATGCTATTGCCTTCAATATCGACCCCGAGCAGTGGCCTAACCCCAAGATTAAGCTACTAGAGATAGTCTATAAATTGGATATTAATGAATTTAGGGGGCAACAAAGCTTACAGCTATTGGTCGATTATTTTCAACCGGTCAGCTAAGTAGATGTAACGGCAAAAGTCTGTGTTCACGGGATAAAAATGATAGTTGAATAAGCATTTATCACCCATGATAATCAAGACGTGCCTTTAGCCTTTTACATCTTTTTTAGCCACCTGCTGTGATAACTTTTCAGCGGCTTTTACCCGTTCTGAATAACGATCTACCAAGTAATCAGCATGCGTACGAGTCAATAGCGTA
The DNA here is from genome assembly GCA_028728195.1 of Endozoicomonas sp. (ex Botrylloides leachii). Lineage (GTDB taxonomy): Bacteria > Pseudomonadota > Gammaproteobacteria > Pseudomonadales > Endozoicomonadaceae > Endonucleibacter. The sequence continues at coordinate 6,261 of JAQYUY010000059.1, read as the reverse complement.
AAACGTACTAATTCTTCCATCACATCAACAATACGGTCATAATAAGGAGATGGCTTCATTCGATTATTCTCATCAAACTCTTGATATGCTCTTGCAACTGAACTTTGATTAGGGATTGTAATCATTCTCATCCACCGCCCTAATAACCGTAGGTTATTCACCGTATTAAACGACTGAGAGCCACCACTGACCTGCATAACGGCCAGCGTTTTCCCTTGAGTTGGCCTAACTGAACCCTGCATAAGGGGAAACCAATCAATCTGCTGTTTAATAATTGACGTCATGCTGCCGTGGCGCTCTGGTGAACACCAAACATGTCCTTCAGACCAATTAGCCAATTCAAGCAGCGCTTTTACTTTAGGGTGCTCATGATTTTCCTTGCCCACCTGAGGCAGCCCTTCAGGATTAAACACTGCTACCTCAGCTCCCATTGCTTCAAGAATCCGCCTTGCTTCTTCAGTTACTAATCGGCTGTATGATCGCTGGCGCAGCGAACCGTACAACATGAGAATTCTTGGCTTATGAGAGATACTATCTAACGGTATAAAGTCACTTACAGAAGGAACTTTAAATGCAGTTGGCTGAACAAATAAATTGTCTAATTTAGACACGTGAGTTTTCCTACGTTGCGCTTTTACCTAGAGATGAATTAAATAACTGTATTCAATGGGATGATAATAATAGGTATAACTTTTGGTCATATAGCCCCTGTATATACTCAAGCGCTTTCAAGATGCTCGCGTTTATTCAGCTATAACCCTTCATTTTAAGGAGTAAGCTTGGAATAAAAATGAGCATCTTGAAGTCTAATGGGTATATACTTGCATGAAGAGACAGGCTAAATGCCACCTTATACCCATCGATTTGTTTAACTATGCTATTGCGCTGCCCATCTGAACACTAGCTATGTATTGGAACACTTCACCTTGTTATGGAGTTTGGCTGCCTATGCTAATTACAGCCGTTAGAAAACACGATCGGTATTATGAATCAGTAAACTGACAACTATATCGCGCAATTAATAATTGATAAACCCGCAGCTAGGCCTTAACGCTTAACTGTATTTTTATTAAAGAAATTGATTTGTAAAAAAACGCTCATTTACTGTAAAGTAACGGCGAACAAACTCCACAACAAATGTCGCTAATATCAACCGCGGGGTATTATTGTGCTTAAAAAAATAATGAAAATAGCCTTAGCTTCTGCATCACTTGTACTACCATTAACTGCCCTTGCTGCATCTCCCTTAGGAACATGGAAAACCATCGATGATGTAACGGGTAAACCAAAAAGCCTTGTCACTATCGAAGAACACAATGGTAAATTCAGCGGTAAAGTCGCTATGATTTTAGATAAAAGTAGGCGTAATGACATCTGTAAAGTCTGTACGGGCTATCGAAAAAACAAAAAAATAGAAGGGATGACCGTACTATGGGATATGCAAAAAGATGGCAGTAAATACGACGGTGGAAAAGTCTTAGACCCTGAATCTGGAAACATTTATAGCGCTAATATGAAACTTATCAACCATGGAAATGAACTGGAAGTACGCGGCTATATTGGCTTACCTATGCTTGGCCGCTCGCAGACTTGGCTGCGGGTCAATTCATAACCACAGCAAACACTTTAACCACAAAAGTAAAGCCATACCTTATACCAATCGTATTTTCTAACGACTGTAATAAGCATGGGAAGCCGCACTCCAGCATAAGGCGAAATTGATGAGTAATAGCAGGGTTATTACGAAGAGCTCTATCGCAATGCTGGTGGTCGGATGGTCAGCGCAATAGTGTAGCTAAAAAATTCGATGGGCATTATAACAGCTCAAGAAAAAGGCGAAAGCGCTCTTCCTATAAACCCTATTCCCTGATAGGTTATGAGTATGGCAAACATAACCGCTTTTTATTTTATTCTACTCTTGCTATTTATTGGAATAATCTCGTCGCTGCTTTACTGGACACTGCGGCTAGGCATCTCTCCAACCCCGACATCACTAAAAGTAAGAGAAAAGCTGGTTTTATCACTGCCTCAATCAGTGAATGGTGAAATCCATGAACTGGGCTCAGGTTGGGGCAGCTTATTCTCGATAATTAGTAGTCGCTACCCAAGCCATAGGTTCATCGCTCATGAACGCTCCCCTATTCCCCGATGGTTTTCTATTATTACCAATCGCTTGAGCAAAAAACCCGTAATTATTACCCGCCTTGATATTTTTTCAGTTGACCTATCCAATGCAGGGCTAGTCATTTGCTATCTATACCCTGATGCAATGCGAAAATTAGCAAAACATCTTGCCGATCAATTACCTAACAATTGCTGGATCATTAGCCACACATTCCATCTATCAGGCTGGGTACCTGTTACAATAGACACGGCTAATGATCTCTATAAAACACCGATCTATCTTTATAAACAACCAGGGCGTCATAATAAAACGGCATGCCAGCTGAAGCATTCAGCATAAAATACTCTTATTTTCAGCACCTCACTTCGGTCCACACGGAGTTATTTTATTCTATTTTCTTACTAAGATATCTAGCAAAAATCGACCGGAGACAACGAGTCACCTGAGACCGCCCAACTACATTGAGCTGCTTAGCCACATCAGGCCATTGACGATTTTGCAATATTTTACCTATCAACAATGCACTGTCTGAATCATGCAATGCCTTATCATGTTGCTGATTAGCAAGCATATCCCATGTCAGCTTCTTTAACGATACAATACAGCTCTCGTAAAGCCTTTGGCCATAAGCAAAAGAATAAACATCAGCCCAATCGCTTTCGGTAAGATTGGCATTTTCCTGCTTATCGCAATTACTTATTAGGTACAGCACAATATCACTATCAAGCCTGTTAAGTGCTTCGATTAATAAATAAGGCAATTGCCTTGCAAACTGGCGTCGTCCTTCCTTTAGAATATCTGTGCCCTGCACAGTAAGCGGTTTGATAACCATCACAGAGTGTGCTCCGCTGGACGCCTCTTTTTTCAGGCCAATGCGTACTGGAAAAAAACCCTCTTTTTGCCAAAAAGATAGCAATTGGGGGGTAGCCCCAAATACACTCCCTATATAATCAATACCGCTAGCACGTAGTTCTGTCATTATTTCCGATACTAAAAATCGCCCTATACCTTGTTGTTGAAACTCGGGATGCACTGCTACTCGAATGATACGAGCTCCCAATAGTTTAATTGACTCAGGTAAACCAACATGGTTGCTTAATGACTGCGGCAATAAATGCCCTCTCACCCTGCGCTTGCCTAACCAAATATCATTAACCCATGGCTGATCAATGCCACCTTCATGAGCAACAAGTCCTGTTGCTAATACATGATTTTTAACTTTAAAGGCATAAACCGATATATTGCTGCCATCAAGCAAGTGCCGTAAGTCCATCGGTGTGGTCTTGTAATGAGCCAAAACCAACAACCCAAACAGTTCATTAAGCAATATCTTATTCGATACCAACTCATCACGATTTATTTTTTCAATCGTTCCTTGCCGCCAGTCAGCCTGATTAAACACCGCTCTGTCTGCAGGTAATGCATTAAGCAGCAATGCGTCAAAAGTAAATTCCTCTAATGGATCATTAGCCGCCCAACGCACGGGCTCTGAAATATGTAGGCTTTTCCATTGCGGTGTCAATTGGTTGAGTATCAGCTGAAAACGTATCGCAAAACCACGCCCTGTTCCCTCATAGCCATGAATAGTTGACGAAAATACAATACGTGGATAGCTTTTTAATAGCTTCTTTAATAAAGGTGCTGCAATCGCAGCTGCCTCGTCTACCAGTAATAAGTCACAGATTTGATGCTGTTCCGCCAAATCATCCGGTGCTTTAAACAATAACTGCTGTTTATTCCAAACTAAAGCTCCTGACTGGTCATCTGTTACTCCTAACTGTTCAGCACAATGCTTAAATAATATAGCCGTTGATGCCAGAGCAGGAGCCGTTACCAAAATTCGGCTAGCTCCTTCTTCCATAAGCGCTGCTGCTGCAATTCCTAGCGCTGCACTCTTGCCTCGGCCACGATCGGCAGTCAATACAAATGGGCGTCGCCTGTGTCCTTTGGCAACGTTTATAATCGCTCCTACTGCTTGTTGTTGTGCAGCTGTTTTGCAGGCCCCAAAACCCTTACTTGGCAATGCTGGAACAAGGCCTTGCTGAAAACGTACTCCGCCCTGCTCCTCAATAAAAGATAGTAAGGGGTTATCTTTTATCAATAGAGCAAAACGCTTTAAATAGCGTCCCGTTACATCTTCTATTTGTTGTGGGTAGACAACCATCCGCTGGTGTTCAGGGTCAGGGTAGTGACTCCAGGAAGACAATGGCGGCGTAATCAGAAAAAGCACGCCACCTGCTTTTAAAGCGCCCGTTAATGCACCAAAGCCATTAACATCAAAACCTGACCAAGCATTGATTATCAAGCAATCTACTTCTGCTCCCAGCCACTGTTTTGCCTGCTGAAAGTTAATGACTGTTAACCTATCAGCAGGCTTTTGCAATACTTCTGTAGACCCCACCCATAACCGAGCGTCATACGGCAACTGGTTAACCAGAGACATTGCTGTATTACCACCCCATGCATGTGAACCCGCTATCACAATAATACGACGATGCTGACTGGCCTTGCCATCCTCTATCAATTGCTTTAGCGCATTATTGACTTCACCTTTTTCAAGCACTTATTTTTTAATACCCTATTAAATGAAATAAATAAAAATATAGAACTTATTTTATCTTATTCAGTTACAGTCTATTAGTTCTTGGTCACGACTCACACCAGTTGATAATGAATTATTGAAATCAATTCGCTAACTACCTTATCGTAAACCTCTTCTGACCTAGAGAAGCATATAGTGCTTCAGTTTAATCTTTTTAGCTGAGTTCTCAATGCAAGGTTATTCCTCTCAATGCTCTGAGACAGGTAGCGTTTATAAGACTGCCAGTCATCAGTACAAAAATAATTGAAATAGTATAGCTTGGGTCAGCTCAGTAACTTTTGCAAGGTTGATGAAACTCTGTGGCCAAAGGCATTGGCTATGACACGCTTAAAGCGAGGTTCCCACACATAGAACAACTCGCGCTGATTTTTCTTATTTCTAACCTAGTTCCATTGCTCTTTCATCTAGCAGAGCAGCTGAACCTATGAATCTTGAAAGGGTAAGCGAACCTCCTTTCTAAGCGAGCGTTTTTTAAACGCTTGATGACGGTGTTCTGGCTAATGCCAAGCACCCTGCTGGTATCCCTAATACTCGAATAATTCATAGCCTACCTATGATTCGATCATGAGTCCCATAGTTTTTACAGTAAAAGCGCTGTAGACCTGAAGGCGCCTTTCCATTTTTACGACACGGGTATTTTCACAGTGAGGGCAACAAACATAAATGATTGCCATGAGATCAAAATGCCCAATGATCCAATAGTGATGATGCAGGTCAACCGAGACTCAACGCATAGGCTTTTTTGTGGTATCAATTCCCTTTACAAATCTTGGTCTAGCTGCTGCTTTATATCCATGACGTGAACTGCGGCGATGTGACTCATGTTGTAACCACTCTATTAGTGGTTTTGGTACGTCACTGTCATTTGCCAGTTCGCGCATAAAATATAGCCATGATACATCACGCCCTCCAAGGGAGTAAGCAAGCCTTTTAACTTGCAAAGGAGTCCATACTAGACGCTTATGCATAAACTTAAAATTAGACCTCACGCCAGCTAATAAAATACGAGAAGCAATATCGGCACAATTATTAAACGCCATACTATATTTTACCTTTCTATTAGTTCTTAGAGCGGTCCAAGTAGACAGCATTTTCGCAGTATCCAGCTTTATATTATGAATTTTTATAATATGATCTGGAGCGTAACACTCTATAAGCATATCATTCCTCACTTGCTCGATTACTATGTCACTAATAGGAGTAGAATAACCATTACCCCACCAAGAAACATATGGGTTTAAAGTTATCTGGCACTCCCCCCAGTTATCAGTAATATTTAACGAACTGTGGCCTATTGTATAATGAGATAATTGAGTATTTATTCGTGATATTATATTGTTGTTATTCCAAATAAAGACTGTTGTCATAATTAAAACTCCAACCATTAAGACAGCATGTTATGTGTTATAACTATGATAACCTGATGTGTGACTTTTAATAATCTAGCCAGAAAGGCATGACTACCGCCTAAAATAGAAGTGCGAACCACTATCCAGACGGTATCGGTCATGCCTGTAGAAGAGTTTATCATCAA
>JAQYUY010000058.1 GCA_028728195.1 Endozoicomonas sp. (ex Botrylloides leachii) | reverse complement strand
TGCCTTGAAAGAGGTTTTAGTAATTGTCAGTGCCTTGGCGATACAAGACCCAAGAGAGCGTCCTGCTGAAAAAAAACAGGCTGCAGACCAGCGCCATAGGGAAGATTATGATGATAATTCGGATTTTTTAACTTTTGTAAATTTATGGAACCGGTTTGAAGAGCAGCGGCAGAAGTTGACTCAGAATCAACTAAGACAATACTGCAAACAGCAGTTTCTTTCATTTACGCGTATGCGAGAGTGGCGAGATTTACATTGGCAATTAACTCTTGCTTGTCAAAGGCTAAGGTTCAGTCAGAACAATGATACAGCTGGTTATGCAGAGGTGCATCGCGCATTACTATCGGGTCTATTATCAAATCTTGGCAATAAAACCGATGACGTAAATTATATAGGTGTTCGTAATCGACAGTTTTATATTTTTCCAGCCTCGGCATTGTATAAACGAAAACCAAAATGGATTGTCGCCTCTGAGCTTGTCGAAACGTCAAGGCTATTCGCTAGGGTTAACGCAAAAATAGAGCCTGACTGGATTGAACCATTAGCAAAGGACTTAGTGAAGCGTCATTATTCAGAGCCTCATTGGGAAAAGCGCAAAGCACAGGTCATGGCATTTGAGCAGGTAACGCTTTATGGGCTAGTTATTGTAGCCCGTAGACGAGTTAACTATAGCGTTATTGACCCAGTCATTTGTCGTGAGCTATTTATTCGAGAGGCGCTGGTTGAAGGGTGCTATGTGTCTAAAGGAACCTTTCAGAGAAAAAATAATTTGCTGATTGCTGAAGTCGTTGCGTTGGAAGAAAAATCACGTCGGCGAAATATTTTAGTTGATTCAGATTATCTTTACATGTTCTACGATGAGCGCATTCCTTCTTCGGTGGTAAATGGTGCTAGCTTTGAAAAGTGGCGCAGTGAAAAAGAAGGTGTTGATCCTGGCGTATTAGTGCTTACGCGTCAGGATTTGATGAAACAAGATGCTGCCCATGTGACCGAGGCCCGTTACCCTGAACATTTTCATTGGCAAGCTTTAGAACTGCCGTTATCGTATCATTTTATGCCGGGTGATCCAGAGGATGGTGTGACGATCACAGTGCCTGTTCAGGCCCTGAACTTATTACCAAAATACCGTCTTGAGTGGCTGGTACCTGGCATGCTGTTTGATAAAAGTGTAGCTTTGGTTAGATCGTTACCCAATAAGTTAAGAAAGAATTTTGTGCCTGTGCCGGATTTTGTTCGGGGTGCACTGGAGGCGATGTCAACCTGTGATGAGTCACTGACAGTAAGCTTAGGAAAACAGCTAACGCGTATGACCGGCACCGTGATTCCCGAGGATGCTTGGGATATTAAAGCGCTAGATAATCACTTTTTGATGAACATTAATATCGTTAATGAACAAGGAGAAAGCTTAGGGCAAGGGCGTAACCTGACACAGCTTAAAGCACAGTTTGCTGATCAATCAGAAACCAGTATCCGCCATAGCTCTGCTAGCAGTTGGGAGAAGCAGGGCTTAAAAGACTGGAACTTTGGTGAATTGCCGATGAAGGTAACCCAAGACTATTCAGGGCTGACCTTACCTGTATACCCAGCGCTGGTTGATAAGAAAACCTCTGTAGCTATTCAACTATTTGAGAACCAGTCGCTGGCGGCAAACGAGCATAAGCAAGGCTTGGTGCGGCTGTTACGTTTTCGGCTGAGCCGTCAATTGAAGTTTGCGCTTTTACAGATGTCTCGATTGAAAGAAACCAAGCTATTAGCTATTGATCTGATGCATTCCAATCTGCTGGAAGATGACCTGTTAGGGCTATTGGTAGCTCAGGTATTTCTTCAAGATAAAGAGTGCCCGACTAATAAGGAAGCCTTTGAGCAATTAATAAACCGATATAAAGCGGATCTTGTCCCGTTTGCAGAAAAGCTAGATGCGTTGCTGAGTGAAATTTTTAAAGTGATGAAACCTATTCTTCGGGAGTTGAACAGAAAGAATATTCCACTTGAGCGTGCCTATGCGATGGCGGATATCAAACAGCATCTTGAGCATTTGTTCACTAGCGGGTTTATGCAAGAGGCAGGTATGACATGGTTGAGTCATTATCCACGCTTTATCAAGGCTATGGCATTGCGATTGGATAAACTTCCAACACAGTTGAATCAAGACCGAGCATGGGCACAGGAGCTTGCAATATTGTATAAAGCCTATGAGAATCGGTTATCTATGCATGAAAAGCACAAGCGAGTGGATGAAAACCTTAGTCACTATCGTTGGATGTTAGAAGAATACCGAGTTTCTCTTTTTGCTCAAAAATTAGGCACTCATTATCCAGTCTCAGAAAAACGGCTACGCAAACTTTGGTTAAAGATTACTGAGGTATAAGTTCATAGACCGTTGATACGCTTCTTATGAGCGGGGCTCTAGGATGATCAATGCGTGAATTTAAGCATGATAGATAAATTCAGTCAGTATGGATGATAAAATACTTAGATAAAAAACTAACCAAAAATGAAAAGTTATCTATACTCTTTGAGTCATTATTATTAATGAAGATAAATAATATAGTAGTAGCCCTATAAAAATGTCATGAAACGTACTCTCTGAATAAGGTTTCTGGGTCACACATTTTTTCCCTTCTAATCGATTTTGCCTCCGCCCACTTATTCTCAATCGGGTT
>JAQYUY010000057.1 GCA_028728195.1 Endozoicomonas sp. (ex Botrylloides leachii) | reverse complement strand
CTAGCAGCGTTACATTGTTTTACAAAGCAATCGTTAAATATTGTGATTCTAGAAGTAGGTCTTGGCGGACGACTCGATGCAACCAATATCATTGATAGTGATGTCGCAGTAATCACCACCATTGGACTAGATCATCAGGATTGGTTAGGTTATAGCCTTGATGCCATTGGCCGTGAAAAAGCAGGCATCATGCGCCCTCAACGACCGGTTGTATATGGCGCAATAGATATGCCATCCTCTATTCAAAAACATGCTACTGAGCTTAATGCACCACTATATCGTCGAGGACTGGCGTTTGATGGCGGTGAAAACAAAGATAATTGGTTTTGGTCTGGTTTATCCACTGTAGGCAATTCAGTTAAAGAACAGGATTTACCAATACCTAAACTCGAGCTTGATAACGCCATCACAGCATTGCAAGTACTACAATTTTTACCTCAACCTGTTTCGCATCAGCAGATAATACTTGGGCTGGAAAAAGCAGCCTTACCAGGGCGAGCACAAACAATACAATGGCGAAATAAAAAAGGTTATTTGATTGATGTAGTGTTAGACGTTGCTCATAATCCGCAGGCAGCAGAACGGCTTGCAGCATTTCTTCATAAAACAAAAAAAACAGGCAAAACAACAGCTGTTTTTGCAATAGCCAGTGATAAAGACCGTATCAGTGTGCTTGATCTACTAAAACCACATATCAACCACTGGTTTATTACAGCATTTGACTCCCCTCGCGCACTATCTTTGGCTGTGTTAACGAAGACACTTGAACAGATCGATGCCGAGTTTACCCCCAGTAAAAATGTCATAGAAGGCTTTACCCAAGCCGTTAACCAATCAGCGCAAGAAGATAGAGTCTTAGTCACTGGTTCGTTTATGACCGTAGCCAAGGTGCTAGCATTAGTCAGAGAATTACCTAAGTGATACGCCTTATTATGCTTTACCTTTTGTTTCTCATGATTGAAAAATAAGAGATTAAAATTGCCATAAAGAACGGCTTCTAGGGGGGTGGTTTAGATGAGTAATTAGTATTACCTTATTAGTATCAGACTGTTCATTTTCTACAAAACAGGAGCTAAGGATGGGCCAGAAATTGAAAAAACGACTGTTAGGCACAGGTGTATTGGTATTACTGATCGTACTGCTTGCTCCATCGTTATTTAAAGGGGGAGACACGGGCCCTATAAATACAGTAGTAGAGCAAAATATGAATAAAAGTGCTTGGGATGAGTTTGTCGATGCTTTTGTTAGTGGAATCGGTTCATCTGAGACAACTATAACGGCTAAACATAATCAGACGCCTCCTGATATTCATGCATCCGAAGTCATTGATGCCTATGCAGGTATGATTGCTCCACCGATTGCTCCCCCTCATTCTACTGAAGCCAACAGAGCCAGTGAACCTCCAATTATACCTTCTATTACTGCGACCACTGATAGCACTCCCACTCCCTTAAGCTCAAGCTCAAGCTCAAGCTCAAGCTCAACAACAGATCCTGCTATGAGTGATAAGCTTGAAGTAACATCTGAGGTTATTACTCACACAGCTACATCTACAGACATGCCAACCGCTATGATAAAGCACATGCCTGAAGCTATTTCCCCTAAAAAAGATACCGCTATTCAGCCTATAGCAGAAGCGCCCTCGGAAAATACATTATCTGCGACAGTAAAAGAGACTTCTCAATCACCAACAACACATGATCAGGCAGAGGCACCAACAGTTTTCCCAACAGAAATTGAAGCACAGGTGGCTCAAGCAGCCATTAAGTCAACACTACCTAAGCAAGCACCTGATGTCCCTGCTTTTGTTACGGTACTAGATACTACTACTGAAACTATAGATATCCAAACTCAAGAGCGCACACCAACAGCCGCCATTAACCCTGAACCAGGCATTGACCCTTCAGGCAGCCTAAAAGCATGGACCTTACAATTAGCGACCTTTTCTGAAGAAAGCAATGCGATTAAACTTCAGAATGCTCTGCGTTCTAAAGGCCATACCGCTTATATTCGCAAGACAGTTCGAAGTAATGGTCGTGCACTTTTTAGGGTATTTGTTGGGCCGGAAGTACGCACTGAAGAGCTAGATACCTTAAAAGCTCGACTAGAGAAGGAAATGGGTTTATCTGGCATGGTGGTTCGATTCAAGTCTTGATGCGTATCGGGACTTTTCTATCAAAAATAACACATCATACTCATCGTGTTGTCTAACTACCATAATGAATATGGGCAGTCGGACTCCAGCACAAGGCGGAATGACAAGTAATAGCAGGGCTATTGCGAAGAGTTCCAACACAGTGCTGGTGCTCAGATGATCAACGCAATAGCGTAGTTGAAAAATTCGTCTGGTATTACTTTTGACTGCAAACTAACAATAAGCCTAGTTTATTGACTAAATTAACCCGCCTTTTCCCTAACACTAGACTGATCAATCACATCATATTTTTTTGGGTATTCCGGCTTAAAACGGCTATCATTAATGGGTTGATTAACCATAACGTTTTTCAAATCAATCTTATTGTGATTGCCTAAACCGTCAAGCATCGAGAAACCAATAAGCTTCCCTTCTTTAAAATGAAGCGTCAACGATTTAAATAACGTGTCATTTATTGATAAAGGCCGTAAGGTAAAACTGCGCTCAGCTCGCTGCTGCTCAACCGTAACA
>JAQYUY010000056.1 GCA_028728195.1 Endozoicomonas sp. (ex Botrylloides leachii) | reverse complement strand
TACCCACGGTATCAGCCAGCTTAAGTGCTTCTTCTCTGAACTCTCTTGTAATGGCCATTGTTCACCTCAAATAGTCGTTTAACTATCATAGCGAGGTGTCCAGAAGTAGTGCATCAGATCACTATTTTTACGACACGGTTGCTTTCACAGTGACAGCAACTAACTTCAATGATTGCTATGAGATTAAAATGCCTAATGATCGCATAGTCGTGATGCAGATCAATGGGGACTCAATGCATATGATGCATCACCATTTTTTGGCACAGAGGGGGACTGAATAAACAGGCTTTTGGAATATTATATTACGTTGTAATATTTTGAGTACTGAACCGTAGAGCGGTACAGCGAAGCAAAGGCAAACGATTATTTTAAAACTATAGTCCGCTAAAGCGATGTTAACCCAGTGTGTCGACATAAACATATCGGCGCTTTTATAAAAAGCTGTCGAGAAAAAAATAAATGTATCGAGCGCATTTCCGATAATCGATGAAACAACGGGTGCAATCCACCAAACTTTCATCCTGCGCAATTTGTTGAATAATGTGATATCTAAAATTTGTCCACTGCAATAAGCTGCAAAACTGGCAATAGATATTCGAATGGTTTCGACATTAATTGTTGTGAGTGCTTTGATACCTTGAAAATGTCCGCCATTGAAAATAACGGATACTGTATACGATATTAATAAAGCCGGGAACATGACGGTGGCAATAATACGTCGCGCTGTTGATGCTCCGTAAATGCGAACAGTTAGATCAGAAGCAACGTATACAATAGGAAAGGAAAAAGTGCCCCAAGTAGCATGAAAGTTAAATATTGCTACAGGGATTTGTACAAGATAGTTGCTTAGGGTAATAACAATAATATGAAAGAGTACCAAAAACCCCAGTGTGTAAGTTCTATAGTCATAGACTAAGCGCGTTGGCGTTGGCTTGTTCTTGGTTACTAGTAATGTCATTGTGTCTACATCATCGTACAGTTAACGAACTATCTTTAAGCATTGAGTAGCAAAGCAATATCCAGAAAGTGCTTGATTTTGTCTCGAAAATCCTTCGGTTTGACAAAATATTTGTTATTTCTTGTGTGCTCATTCGCTTTGTGCGGAATACCCTTTGGCTTTTTGTAGGTGACACTTTGTTGATGTAGCCATTTACTAATGGCCTGACACGGTATATGTGATAGCTCAAAGCTAAAAAATATACGCCATAATTTGGTGAGTATAGGCATATGTAGCTAAGCAATCATAATTATTGGTCAACTTTCAGATCTTGGCAAAACGGCTTTTATGCAGTCACACTCTCGAGCATCCCATGGCATTTTATGTATAGATTCCAATGCTGATTTTTGCTGAGATATAAGTGCGGATTTTGGTATCGGCATAAAAACTGCCTAATACTCAAGTTTTTATGGGCCGTATTGATTTCTCAGGTTTGACTAACTAAGAATACACGAAAGGGAATGAGATTATGCTTCATAACGTTAGTAAAGGGAAAGTCAAAAACGATAGAGCTTATACTTACTCTCTATTAAACTAATCCCTTTTATACGGTAACTTTATTTGCTTGGATGCAATAAAATTTTATATGTTTGGTGCCAAAGGCGGGACTTGAACCCGCACGTCCATTAGGACACCACCCCCTCAAGATGGCGTGTCTACCAATTCCACCACTTTGGCTATAATTTTGTATCACATTGTTAAAAACAATAAGACAACGACTTGTCAGGGAGCATCTTTAACTTTAGTGCTTTTATCTGCTGCTGACTTGGTGTCTTTACCAGCAGCACCTGTAGAGCCTTTAGCTGCTGCTGGTTCAGCATCAGTATCTTTAGCCGACTTTGATCCTACTACAGGCGCATCATTACTAATAGTACTATTAGTATTTTCTTTATATTTTTCAGTTGGTACTGGTGCATCACTGTTACTATGTTTCTCTGTAACAGCAGCGGGGATACCTACATTTGCAGCCGCATCAGCTTTATGTCTGGCCATTATTGCCAAACCGAAACTGGTCAAAAAGAATACCGTTGCAAGCACTGCCGTGAATCTACTTAAAAAGTTAGCAGATCCCTGACTTCCAAACACGGTCTGAGAGGCGCCAGAGCCAAAACTAGCACCGGTCTCTGCCCCTTTACCCTGCTGAATCAGAATCATCCCGATTACAGCAACGGCAACTAAAACATGAATAACAAGAATTATTGTTTCCATCGCTATCCCGCAGCGTGACAAATAGCCTTAAAATCATTAGCAACCAAGGAAGCTCCACCAATTAGCCCACCATCTACATCGGATTGAGCCATTAGTTTGGCAGCATTAGCTGCATTCATACTACCACCGTAGAGTATTCGCGTTTTCTCCGCCATATTCTCATCAATAAAAGAAAGACGTTTGCGAATACAGGCATGCACTGCCTGAGCTTGTTCAGGCGTTGCAGTAAGCCCAGTACCAATAGCCCACACCGGTTCATAAGCAATAACAAAGTTATCCAAACGATCAGGGCCGGCTTGTTCAAACACAATATCGAGCTGCCGAGTGACCACACTTATAGTAGCATCTGCTTCGCGTTCTTTCAGGGTTTCTCCAACACAAAGAATTGGAGTTACATCATGGTCAACCAGCGTGCAAAATTTTTCAGCAACATTCACATCCGTCTCACCAAAGAGAGACCGACGCTCAGAGTGACCAATAATTGCATATTCGCAGCCCAAGTCCTTCGCCATCAATGGAGAAGTTTCTCCAGTAAAAGCGCCAGATACCTTATTAGAAATAGTCTGGACTCCCCATTTTATGGGCGTGCCGCTAAGAGCTTTACCAACCTGATCAACATAAATAGTAGGCGGACAAACCAACACCTCAGCTTTCGTATCCAAGCCTGAAATCAAACCATCAAGAAGAGCTCGAATACTCTCGGAAGAGCCATTCATTTTCCAGTTTCCAGCTACTAATGGCAGACGCATGTTGCTCACCTCATTAACCGCCAGTCGCGCATCATAACCTAGACAACCCTATGAGACAACTGAAAATATCTCTTTATATTACGCTTAACCGCGTTAACGATCCAGTTTTCGGTACTGTACCGCTTCGGCTACATGTTTTTCCTGAACAGCCTCAGATAAATCAAGATCTGCCAATGTACGTGCCACCCGAAGTATACGGTGTATAGCTCGTGATGAGTAAGCCAACTTCTCGCTTACCTTATAAATAAATTGTTGCTCGGGCTTACCCAGTGCGCAAACCGTTTGCAGTTCATCCGCATTCAGTTGTGAGTTAGGCTTTCCTTGGCGTTTAATTTGTAGCGCCCTGACTTGTATTACTTGCTGCTGAATAGTCTCAGAACTCTCTTTAGCATCGGGTTTAAAAGGTTCCAGCAATTGACGAGCACTTTGGGATGAGACTTCAACTTGTAGATCAATACGATCAAGCAAAGGGCCTGATAGTTTATTCCGATAACGTTGCACCTGATCTGGCGTGCACTGGCACGTTCTGCGGTTATCACCCAGATAGCCACATGGACAAGCATTCATAGCTGCAACTAGCTGGAATGCAGCAGGGTAACACTCTTGGCCCTTTACTCGGGTAACAACCACATTGCGATTTTCTAATGGCTCTCTCAATATTTCCAAAGCTTGCCTTTGAAATTCTGGCAGCTCATCTAAAAATAAAACACCATGATGAGCATAAGAAATTTCACCTGGCTTGGGATTGCTACCACCCCCAACTAACGAAACCGGTGATGATGAATGATGCGGATTACGATAAGGTCTCTGCCCCCATTGTAATGACATGGTTTTTGATGTGAGAGAATAAATAGAGGCAACCTCAATAGCTTCATGCTCCTCAAGTGGTGGAAGAATACCCGGAAGCCGACTGGCCAGCATAGTTTTTCCCGTACCCGGCGCACCAAAAAAGAGAATATGATGGTTCCCTGCTGCAGCGACTATCAATGCTCTTTTAGCCTGAAATTGCCCGCGAACCTCAGCAAGATCAGGGTACAAGTGAGTGACCATATTCATTGAGCTGCTCTTCTGCAAAGGCTCAATGGTTAGCTGTTGCGTCAAATAAGCACAGACTTCTAGCAGGTCATTGGCTGGAATAATAGTGGTTTGGCTAGCGAGTGCCGCTGTTTCAGCATTATCTTTTGGAATAATCAAGGTAGTATGCTTTTTGCCGCAAGCAATGGCTGCCGGCAAGACCGCTGTGACTGGCCTTAATATGCCTGATAAGGCAAGCTCTCCAATAAATACTTTGCCTTCAAGCGCAGCTATGGGCAGCTGACCTGACGCAGCTAGCACACCTAAAGCGATAGGCAGATCAAAACGACCACCTTCTTTGGGAAGGTCAGCGGGCGCAAGATTGATGGTAATTCTACTATCAGGAAAATCAAAACCACTATTAATCAAAGCGCTACGAACTCTTTCTTTGCTCTCCCTAACAGTAGCTTCAGGAAGACCCACAATCGTTAGCGCTGGTAACCCAGCAGAAAGATGCACCTCAACAGAAACTGCTGGCGCCTGCAGGCCGGTTTGGGCTCGAGTATGTACCAGCGCCAATTTTGACATTATAACTACCTTGTAGTGCAGTGTATTTTATAATAATTAGCCTAGTTTTTTTTACTACTAAGGCCACATACCATGAGGTATGCAAGTGAAAACTTTTATACTTGGAACAGCTGATTCAGAGATTAGCAGCTCTTGTTACCTTATGCAGAAAATCTGATCTAAAAGAGCTATTTTTACCTCTTTAGAACTTACGCATTGACAGGTAGCTAAAACAATTGCTAGATCAATAAAAAAATACTGGATGTCGTCATACGTAAAAGATAATAAGGCCAACAACTGCTAAGTATGGCCTGCCCAAATATAAGGATTCCTTCCGCCTGAGCCAAAGTCAGTAAACTGTACCCACTTTGATAAGTTAAGCCATATGCCTCATGATTTTGTATTTATTTTTGCTTATGATTGTCTGCAAACAATGAAGGTAATAGAGTCAGCTGAAGTATTTACAGCATTAAGAGGAGTGCCCTCAAAAAAGCGACTTAAGAATTCATAAAAAGCTTCTCTGAAGAAAAAGCGTAGCTAAGGCTATCAATGCGTAAGCTATATTATAATAGAAAGCCCAACGCTAAACGTTGGGCTTTTTGTAGAGGCTTAAAATTAAGCAGTTAGCTTAAAAGTAATAACGAGCTACTAGGTTATAATAGTTTTTCCCTTCATCATACCCAGATGCGTCAGTTTTCTTAACCTTTCCTTTATTCCACGTATACTCGGCAGCAAACTCCATAGGCCCAATATTATACATGACACCAAGCATTCTCTTATCCAGTTTAGATTCAGAGTCATCCCCAGAGTTATCTTTATCAACAGCCAGTTTGTTCCAGCCGGCTTCCAGAGAGAAGCCGCCATCCATTACTTGATCTAAACGATAGCGGCCATAGAGCTCAATACCATGAGATTTTTCATCGAATCCCATATTGTCAGCAGATATAGACGTATTGTTGGCCTCAAGACCATAGGTGGCTGTGGTATGATTTTTAAACTGCCCATAAGTAGCCGCTAGGTAGAAAGCATCCATATCATACTTAATACCTGCAACGGCTGCTCTGGATTTTAAGTCTTGCTTTTCAGCACCTGTGGGCCACGCATCAAATCGAGCTTCATTCAAGGTAGCACCGATAGATATACCTATTGGAAAATCGTAGCTGATCGCCATTTGGTAGCTGTTTTTTCTTTTAACATCGCCAGCAACGCGGGAAGTTGCCAAATTTTTATTATAGTTGCTATCAGCTAATTGGTATTGAAGGCCAACATTTAATCCATCAAAAGCCCCTCGGTAATCAATAGCGGAATCAGCACGGCCTGTGCCACTGAATCCACCATCGCTAGTAAAGCCATTATATGTTCCCATGGCTTCTCCACCGCCAATAGCGTATGCATCAGTCCATCCAGCAACATCGTAATATACAGACCACTGCTTACCAATAGAGATAGAGCCGAATTCATCATTACTAATGCCTAAATAACCCAACCGATTATAAAATAAACTACCTTCGGTGGTTGTGGTTCCGTTAGCATTCACATAATCATTGTGTGACTGATAGCCCCATTCTGCAGAAGCAAACCCTGTGGTATCATCGTTTAGTTTATGCTCAAAAGAAAAATTTATGCGCGCGCTGTCGTTTGCTGGTCTAGTGCTGCTATCTTCAGTTTTAGTTTCAAGTCCAACTCGACCGCCAATCGCTAGCGTATTAGCACTATCGGTATAAACATTAGTGTTGGTGCGTTGGTTTTTACTTTCGACAGTATCAGCCGCCATGACTTGGCTGGCTATTAATGAGGAAATTACAGTTGCAAGTAACTGCTTTTGCATACCCATACCCCTAAATGTGTGTATCATGCGTATTGTGTTGTGTGTTGTGTGTGCTGATAAAACACTGAAAAGCTTTCGACGTTGAGAAGCTTTCTAAAACGGTCTATCAAACCAATAACTCTACTTTCTTTCGCAGAAAAGTTATTGACGGTCAATAAGACCCACACCTATCTCTATTCCAGAGATTTTGTTTAAAGAACCCACGAGGTAAGTCTAGACTAGCAGGGAAAACTGGTAATATATTTACAATTTTTTACACTTTTAGGCGCTTTCTACACATTGCGCAGATATTCATCACTCTTGATGTGATCCCTTGGCACTACTGCAATGCAAAGTCAATTGGAAGTGGCAAAAGGTCTCCCGAATCATAAAGCACCGCAGACCCACACGTAATATTGTGCAAACAGTTATTGTTATACTAATCGTGTTTGCTAACTACCGTAATGAGCATTGGCAGCCAGATTTCAGAATAAGACGGAATGGTGAGTCATAACAAGGGTATTGCGAATAGTTCCAATAAAGCAGTATTGGCGTTCTAGCAGTCAACACAACAGCATAATTAGAAAAGGTGATTTGTACTAGTAGCTCTGGGGTCACTCTGAGCCACTAAAAAGTACCTTACAACATAGGTATGGCACTACTGAACAAAACTGCCCCAGAGTCTTATAGACTGAACTAAGCTAGATAACCAAATACTATTTTTCAAGACAGCGGGGCTATAATAGATTTACTTTTTATACAGTAGTCTCATAAAAAACGCACACTATATGCTGGCAATTACCTGCTCTCTAGGCGGATAAGTTTTATCGACATACTCCTCAATCATTTGTTTGTACTGATCGGTAATATTATCCCCCTTCAACGTAGTTATCTTTTGACCATCAATAAAGACGGGGGCTGAGGGTGTCTCACCCGTTCCGGGCAGACTGATACCAATATTAGCATGCTTACTTTCACCTGGTCCGTTGACGATACAACCCATAACCGCCACTTTCATATTCTCTACACCTGCGTATTGAGTGCGCCAAGTGGTCATTTTTGTGCGCAGGAAGTTATCTACTTCATCTGTTAGCACTCGAAAGAATGAGCTAGTGGTTCTACCGCAACCGGGACAGGATGTTACCTCTGGAGCAAAGCTACGCACTTCAAGGGCTTGTAGTATTTGCTGAGAAACAATCACTTCTTTATCGCGAGACGCGTTGGGTTCTGGCGTTAATGAGGTGCGAATGGTGTTACCAATGCCCTGTTGTAGTAAAACCCCCATGGCAACACTGGAAGCAACTATACCTTTACTCCCCATGCCAGCTTCAGTAAGCCCAAGATGTAAGGCATAGCGAGAACGATCAGCTAACATTTTATAAACACTGACAAGATCTTGGACTCTGGAAACTTTGCAGGAAATAACAATTTTATCTTCACCTAGTCCACGACTAACAGCGGCTTCTGCACTAGTTAAGGCGGAAAGGACAAGTGCCTCATGAAGAATTTCTTGCGCACTTTTTGGATTCGCTAAACGGGCATTTTGATCCATCAAGCGCGTAGATAGGTCTTTATCTAAGCTACCCCAGTTAACACCAATACGAATAGGTTTATTATATTTGATAGCAGTATCAATCATCATGTTGAACCGCTCATCTTTTTTATCACCAAAACCAACATTACCAGGGTTTATTCGGTATTTGTGAAGCAGCTCAGCACAACCAGTATATTTTGTTAGCAGGCTATGGCCATTATAATGGAAGTCGCCGACGATTGGGACATAACAACCTTGCTTTGCCAGTTTTTCGTAAATAGTAGGTATGGCAGCAGCTGCTTCTTCTGAGTTCACCGTCACTCGCACAATTTCCGAACCAGCATCGGCCAGCAATCTGACCTGCTCAACGGTTTTATTGACATCAGCTGTATCTGTATCCGTCATAGACTGCACGACAACCGGTGCATTCCCGCCAATTATTACATTACCAACGCTTACTGCGTGAGTTTTATGGTGGCTACCCAATAACATAAGATCCCTAGACTCTTGCTAGTATGACAACGTGTATAATACTAATCGATTTTTTTAATTTCGCCATGCCGCTGACCAACCAAATACCTGCTCTGTGCTAGCATGCTTCGCCATAGCTCTGCTATTACTCATCATTCCACCTTACCCTGGAGCCAAGCTGCCCATGCTTATCCTCCCGACCGCTTAACGTTATACCCTTCATCTATCAATGCATCAATCATGTTGTCAACATGATTGCCTTGTAGTTCAATGTTGCCTTGCTTAACGGAGCCTCCGCCGCCACAGCGTTTTTTCAACTGCTTGGCTAATGCTTTTAACTCATTACCACTTAGTGGCAAGCCGCTGATAACGGTGACAACTTTACCGCCCCGACCTTTTTTTTCCGGCCTGATACGAACATTTCCATCACCGACAATTTCCTCCTTTTTATTGTCATCCCTTACTCGACCTTGATCTGTACGATACACTAATCGACTATTGCTTTCGCATTTAGGCATGATAACACCTGTAAAACAATTACCCTTTTTCCAAAAGCCTTCGCAAGTCAATAACCCCAGCATTTGCTCTGGAAATGTAATTGGCCATAACCAATGAGTGATTGGCGAGTATACCAAAGCCACTTCCGTTGAGTATCATTGGGCTCCAAATGGTATCCTGTGTTCCTTGCAGCTCTCGAATAATTTGCTGCAAGCTAACTAATGCGTTTTTCTTTCGAAGTACATTATTAAAGTCCACCTCAATAGCGCTGAGCAGTTCAATTAATGCCCATGAAGTACCGCGTGCTTCATAAAAAACATCATCGATTTGAGACCAAGGTGTTTTTACAATAAGAACTTTATCTGCTTGTGCTGACTGCGTGGCTTCCGGCTCACCCGCTAAATTAGTGTTTAGTCTAGGTTTACCTACGCTAGCACTTAATCGCTGAGACAGACTGCCAAGTCGGGCACTAACATCTGCCAGCCAACGAGTCAGGTTGTCAGCTCGCGCATAAAAATAAGCAGGGTTTTTTGAGTCTGTTAACCGAAGCAGATAACTGTTGAGCCGATCAAGGCCGCGCTGATACTCCGTTTCACTAGCAGGCAGCATCCAGCTATTAGCATCAAAGTTAAACTGAGGTTCTGCTATTGCCAGATTAGGATCTTCTTTTGACTGGGATTGTGAGCGGCTAAAATCTCGGCGCATAGCACGAGCCATATCCCTCACCTGAGTTAATACACCCAACTCCCAGTTAGGCATATTATCCATAAAAACACTCGGCGGCATGATGTCGTTATGCAGAAAGCCACCGGGTTTGGTTAATAATGTATCAGCCACCCTGTAGAGCGTTGCAGTAGTTGTGTAACCTGGCACAACAGTTTGTCCGCGGGCGCGCGCCATTTGCTCAGCATTAGCTCGTACAGAAAACTCATTAGGCTCAATACTCCAGTAGATGCTGAGTCCGATCATTAACAACAATACTAGCACTACAAGTGCAATCAGTACTTTGCTCTTAGTTTTTCCAGTAACAACCTGCACACCCGTTTTCATCCATTCTCTAACACCGTCCAGAGCCATATTTTCCTCTCTTGTTGTGCTATGCCGTCACACATTATCCTTTATAAATGCCTTAAGAGCGAGCAGTGAGCAAAGCAAGAAGGCTAAAAGGCTCGAAAACCCCTAAAAAAATAAGGGATTTTGTGTAGAAAATAAACTGAACATTATCTCTATCATCTTTTTTAACTACGCTATTGCATTAGCTATCCGACCATCAGCACTGCGCTGGAACTCCTCGCAATAGCCCTGCTATTAATCGTTATTCCACCTGTTTTGGAGCCTGACTGCTCATACTCATTACGGTAGTTAAAAACACGGTTGGGGTTACAACAACATCTGACGAATATCTCCAAGAATCTCCCCCAACATGGCTGTAAATCGTGCAGCTTCTGCGCCATTGATAGCTCTGTGATCATAAGACAGAGACAGCGGCAACATCAACCTTGGACTGAAGTCTTTGCCATTCCATACCGGTTTCATTGCCGATTTACATAACCCAAGAATGGCAACCTCTGGTGCATTTACAATAGGTGTAAACGATGTGCCACCAATAGAGCCAAGACTTGATATGGTAAAGCAGCCACCTTGCATCTCGGCTGGTTTTAGCTTCTTAGTGCGCGCTTTATCTGCAAGCTCAATACACTCGGCAGATAATTCCCATAACCCTTTCTGATCGACATTTTTTACCACAGGCACCAGCAAGCCATCCGGTGTATCTACAGCGATACCAATGTTGATATAGTGTTTATAGATCAGTGATTTTCCGCCTGAATTGAGTGATGCGCAAAATTGTGGCATCGCTTTCAGCACATAGGCACATGCTTTTAGAATAAAAGGCAAGGGTGTCAACTTGGTTCCACGTTTTTCCGCTATAGATTTATTTGCTTTGCGGAATGCTTCTAATTCCGTGATATCAGCTTCATCATTTTGTGTAACGTGCGGCACATTCAACCAGGAACGCTGAAAGTTTTGTGCAGCAACCGTACGTAGACGCGTTAGCGGTTTTTCTTCAATGCGGCCCCACTGACTGAAGTCAATCGTTGGCACCTGAGGAATACCAGCACCTACCTCACCACTAACATTGGATGATTCACTTATTTTGACTTTAACATAGCTTTGTACGTCTTCTTTCAAAATGCGATTTCGTGGGCCTGTGCCTTTTACTTGAGAAAGGTCAACACCAAACTCACGAGCCAATTTTCGAACAGCGGGGCCAGCATGAACCTTCTGGTTGACTTTATCCAGAGCAGGATTATTTGCAAGCGCAAGGGGTTCTGGTTTTTTTGCAGGCTGATTAGGTTCAGAGCTTGCAGCTACTGAAAGGGGTGCGGACGGTTTTTCTAAGGTTGTCACAGCCGTATCATCAGTATTGCTAGCCACTTCAAGCTCTAGAATCAGACTGCCCTGACTTACCTTGTCGCCTTCAGCTACTTTTATGGACTTCACCACCCCAGTTTTTGGTGAAGGAACTTCCATTGTGGCTTTGTCCGACTCAAGTACAATTAATGCATCTTCTTGCTCAACAGTGTCTCCCTCATTGATGCATATTTCAATAATAGGTACATCTTCAGCGCCTATGTCGGGTACAGTGATGGCTTCTAAACCCAGTGAACCAGAGGCTGAGGCTGTTGATATCTCAGTTTTTTCTGTGCCGGAAACCGTTGCTTCAGACTTCGTCTCCACCTCAATTTTAGGCTCAATCAGTGCACTAGCTTCATAGGAAAGTTTTAACAGATCATCTCCTTCTGAAACACTGTCACCTACGTTCAGAATAATATCGATTACTGTTCCAGCCTTAGGTGCCGGCACCTCCATGGTTGCCTTATCAGACTCCAAAACAATCAATGAGTCTTCTGCTTCAATGGAATCGCCAGGATTAACGCAAATTTCAATGACCTCTGCGCTGCCACTACCGATATCCGGCACCTTAATGATTTCTTCATTCATGCGTTTCAATCCTGTCAATACGGCCTCGAGTTTCAGCTGGTAGAAACTAGAGATGCTCAATCATCATATGTCCAAGCGAGCGACTATACCCGCTTGGTAACCATAAACTTTAACAGTACAGCGGGTTGACTTTGGTTGTATCAATCCCAAATGTCTTGATAGCATTTGTAACCACAGAGGCTTTCAACTGGCCATCTTCAACCAGACCGTGCAGTGCCGCAATAACAATGAAATAGCGATCTACTTCGAAGAAACGGCGAAGGTGTCCGCGGGTATCAGACCGGCCAAATCCATCAGTACCTAAAGTAATAAAGGTTGCAGGCACAAAGTCACGGATTTGGTCAGCGTAGAGCTTCATGTAATCAGATACTGCAATAACAGGCCCCTTCCGGCCCTTTAACTTTTGCTCAACCCAAGAAACTCTTTTTTTCCCGGTTGGGTTTAGCATGTTTTCACGCGCCGCAGCCAAACCATCTCGACGCAACTCATTAAAGCTTGTGGCACTCCAGATATCTGCTTCAATATGAAAGTCTCTGTGCAGGATATCAGCCGCAGCGCGAACTTCTTCGAGAAGAGTGCCACAACCCATCAATTGAACTTTAAGGTCAGACTTACGAGTAGAATTATCTTCCAAGCAATATAGGCCTTTGGTGATACCTTCACGCACTTCATCATCAGCAGGCATGGCTGGCTGCATGTAATTTTCATTCGTGGTAGTTATGTAAAACCAAACATTTTCACCTTTGCCATACATACGACGTAGACCGTCTTGAATTACAACAGCCAGCTCATAACCATAAGCAGGGTCGTAGCTGATGCAGTTGGGTACGGTAGACGCCAGAATATGACTGTGCCCATCTTGATGCTGCAAACCCTCACCATTGAGCGTTGTACGACCAGAAGTTGCACCAATAAGAAAGCCTCGGGCTTGGATATCACCTGCGGCCCATGCCAGATCGCCAGTACGCTGGAAACCAAACATAGAGTAAAATGCATAGAAAGGAATCATTGGCACATTGTGATTGCTATAAGAGGTTGCAGCTGCAATCCATGCAGCATGAGAGCCCGCCTCATTAATGCCTTCTTCCAGAATCTGTCCTTTCTTTGACTCTTTGTAAAACATAACCTGATCAGAGTCTACTGGATCGTAATTCTGCCCCCCGGCAGAATAAATACCTAGCTGGCGAAACATGCCTTCCATACCAAAGGTACGAGCTTCATCAGGAACAATAGGTACGACATACTTACCAATGTGCTTATCTTTAGCCAAGATACCGAGAATACGTACGTAAGCCATCGTGGTGGAAATTTCACGTTCACCACTACCTTTGGTTACAGCTGAAAATGCTTCTAGTTCAGGGATTGTCAGCTTGGTATCTGTTTTTTGCCGTCGCTGAGGGATAAAACCACCCAGATTTTCACGAGCCTTACGCATATAAGCCATTTCAGGACTGTCTGCATCAGGTTTGAAAAAGGGTAGATTTTCCAGCTCTTCATCTTTAATTGGCAGGTCAAAGCGATCACGAAAATGCCTGATCCCTTCGATAGGTAGCTTCTTAACATTATGAGAGACGTTAGCAGCCTCACCAGTTTCACCGGTACCATAACCTTTGACCGTTTTTGCTAAAATAACTGTCGGCTTCTCGGTCTGGTTAACAGCTGCATGATAAGCTGCGTACACCTTATAAGGGTCGTGACCGCCACGATTCAGATTATAAATATCCTCATCGGTCATGTCTTCAACCATTTTGAGCGTTTCAGGCGAGCGACCAAAGAAGTTTTCACGGGTCCATGCTCCACCTTTGGCTTTACAGTTTTGATAATCACCATCAACTGCGTTATCCATAATTTCTTGCAGCTTGCCATCTTTATCTTTAGCAAATAGAGAATCCCAGTGACGCCCCCAGCAGACCTTAATAACATTCCAGCCCGCGCCACGGAATATACCTTCTAGCTCTTGAATAATCTTACCATTACCTCGTACAGGCCCATCTAAGCGCTGTAAATTACAGTTAACAACAAAAATTAGATTACTTAGATTTTCACGGCCAGCTAGAGAGATGGCTCCTAGAGATTCTGGCTCATCCATCTCACCGTCACCTAAAAATGCCCATACTTTACGGTTTTGTTCAGGTGCCAGACCGCGGTTAATTAAATATTTCAAAAAGTGAGCCTGATAGATCGCTTGCAGAGGCCCCAAGCCCATAGAAACGGTTGGGAATTGCCAAAAATCAGGCATCAACCATGGGTGAGGGTAAGAGGAGAGACCTTTGCCATCGACTTCTTGCCGAAAATTATCCAACTGCTCTTCAGTTAAGCGACCTTCAAGGAATGCACGGGCATAAATACCGGGTGAAACATGGCCTTGATAGTAAATCAGGTCTCCTTCATGGTCATTTTCAGGGCCATGAAAAAAGTAGTTATAGCCAACGTCATACAGCGTTGCACTGGATGCAAATGAAGAAATATGACCGCCAAGAGAACTGTCTTTCTGGTTTGCTCGTACAACCATCGCCAACGCATTCCATCGAACTAAGGATCGGATGCGACGTTCCATAAACCGGTCGCCTGGCATAGGCGCTTCTTTGTCTACTGGGATCGTGTTGCGATATGGCGTTGTAATGGCATAAGGGAGCTGCGTTCCTTTTGCCCGAGCATGTTGAGATAAGCGAGTCAATATTTGATGCGCCCTGTCTTCGCCTTCTTGATCAAAAACAGAGTCTAAGGCATCTAGCCACTCCTGAGTTTCTATTGGGTCGATATCGTGCATATAAGTCGGCTCCGTAAAGACGAACGGTAATTCGAGACAAATGGTATTTAGCCAAAAATCACACTCTGATAAACAGGTCGTCCAAGGTAAGATAACATCTAATTATCCATGCCAAGCAGTTGTCAAACGCAACAGAGCTTTGCTCTGCACTAAAAAATAGATCTGCTTGTGTAAACTTATCAGTTAGGATAGTTCAGATAGTTGCTTTTGTTTTCTGCCAGCCGCCTGTTACGCTAAGGAAATAGATCTGTCTGAATACCGGTATCCACAATACTAGGTACCATTTAGAGTTACCTTTTGGGAAAACAATGCTAGGCAGTATTCAGCAGCCTTAGTGAATTTTTAGCCACTCACCGGCTACTAGCGCTAACAAGCTGTAAACATTGCCTAAAATGACAGCTTCTATTTAGCTATCTGATCAACAAAATCAGCATAACCTAGCCCCAGTCAAAAAAGTGATTTTGAACGCACACAATACAACAACAAAATAAGAAATTGCTGCAATAACTACCAGTACTTGTGCTCTTCATCTTTTTTGTATCCTAAATAAGCTAAGCAAAGAGCTTTTTGGAACAAAGTCTTAGGACCACATAAACTGCAAAAGGATAATTATACTCATTAAGCTCGAAGATGCTAGTTTTTGACAGTTGTTCACAAAAGAACATTTACAACCTTTTAATCTCCTAACATCGCTTCTTTATAATACCAATTGCTTTTTCTAACTACCGTGATGCACATGGCAGATCAATCCACTACACATGCCATTGGTGCATTGTGCTAAAGTGCAAAAAATGTGGATATATTGAACAAGTTAAGTAGAATATGCTAATAACTGAAACAGGCAACCTTGAAAGCCGTGCAATCATTTTAATGTGATTGATAGGCTCACGATATAACATTATTGTTATTGAATAAACACCTCATAGAATACCGATGTAAGCAGTTTATGGATATGATCACATGGTATTTAGGTTGAAACCTTGCCACCAAATGCGCAACTAAACCAGCTTTCAGCTCAAAGGCAAACGTTATATTGGAGTTGAAAGTTTACTTGCAGCTAAGACTGCGTCATTTGAGCACTCCAGGATAGCTATGTCGCTATATGAAGCCATGAAAGAAGGCTGGTATCTGATCAAAACGAAAGCAAGGCAAGAGCAGAGAGCTTGTGAGCATTTAGAAAACCAAGGGTTTAATGCATATTGCCCGTTTATGGCAAATAAGAACGCCACTCCTGAACCCTTATTTCCAGGCTATCTTTTTCTTTACTTGGATCTGCACGGCATAAAAAAGCACCACAAAATTTCCTCTACTCGAGGCGTTAATAATTTTGTCCGCTTTAATCAGGTTGGGCGAGGGCTTTATGCAGATGGTCGAATTTCTATAGATACCTCTCAACTAAAAGACCTGCTTCCGCAGCCGATCCCCAATGGCCACATGGTCATACAGCAGATCAGAGAAATGGTCGACTACTTGCAAGCAGGTCAAACAGCAAAAACTATATCATTTAATACAGGAGATACTGTAACAATCTGCAACCCTTTATATGACCACTTGAAAGTTACCTTTGTGAAGGGTATTAGCATGGATAGAGGCATGGTATTGGTACAGTATATTCGAGAACAGCGAAATGCCTCTGGTGTGCTAACGAAAGCAAAAATAGCCCCTGTCAAAACAATGAAATTAAAACTCTCTGATATTAAAAAAGCTGATGAAGTATAAAGCCGTTAGATCTCAGTTAAAGCCTCTGGTATTCTCTGGCCAACCGCTCTCTTCTATTGAAAACGATTATGCCCGTTATTATAAGATTGATTGCCAAACTATTAGCCCAGCAGCCAGCCATGAAATGGGCTATTTAGACTGCCAAAATTATAGAATAGCTTGTCATGTCTACCATCCTGTGACGCCTAAAAAAACAAATGATACCTTTTTTCTGGTGCATGGTTACTATGATCATATGGGGTTATATAAACATATCATTAGTTACTTTCTAGAACAGGGTTACAAGGTCTTCGCTTATGATCTGCCAGGACATGGACTGTCAAGCGGAAAGCCGGCTACTATCCCAGATTTTTCTATTTACAGCGATGTATTAGCGAGCATTCTACGTCAATGCGAAATGTCGATGTCATCACCGTGGCACGCTTATGGACAAAGCACGGGCGGGGCTATCGTGACAGATTACTTGTTACGCTTGACTCAACAGAATAAAGTGCTGCCCTTCAAAAAAGTAGTGCTATCAGCACCGCTTGTACGTCCCTGCCTATGGTCAATGCGACGGCTTATGCTCTATTTGTTGCGCCCCTTCTTAAAACAAACCCCACGCACGTTTCCCCATAACTCACGAGATAAACAGTTTGTAGCTTTTGTCCGACAGGACCCTTTAGCCGCCCAAACGTTACCAACACAGTGGGTCACTGCACTAGATCGCTGGATTAAACGAACGGAGAAAGCACAAGAAAAAATAGCTTTACATCCCTTAATTATTCAGGGAACCAACGACCGTACCGTGGATGCTCATCACAACTTGTCTGTACTAAAAAAACTCTATCAGGATCCGGAGTTACTAATGTTGAAAAGTGCGCGCCACCACTTGGCTAATGAGCTGGCATCCACCAGGAAAGAGTACATGTCTTGGTTGTCATTACTTCTTTCACGTAACAGCTAATCAATGGTTATAGAACCTAACAAACCAACAAGCCTCCCTTACATAATCTAGAAGCGTACTGCTGTATACAATGCCCCGCGCATCTGTAGCGCATAAATTGCTGAGATCGAAACGGGCTATTATGCTGGAGCGACAAAGTCCCTCGGTAATCACACCTCTATAATTTAACGAAAAAATAATTTGTTAGACCCATTGATCACAGCCGCAGTCGCTGCATAACTTATAAGACTGTCTCTCAGGTATAAAGCCGCTTGCCAGCTTGCAACACAACTTTAATCATGATCATTTTCTTCAAGTCCTGCCTCTCTGCATATATTTAGCATCATGTAGCGACACCAGCGCGAGCCCCCTAAGCCCGTTAAACAAGCATTTCTTAACTCCTCATGAGTAAAAAAGTGCGAGCCCTTCAGGTTTTTTACATCTTTCAGTTCTTTAAGTACGCTGACAGCTTTCTCGGAGTCACGTTTAATTAATACAGTATATTGAAATACAGTCTCTTTTTTATGTGTAGCGCAAGAGCTTGTTATCATATCGCTTAGCTCATGACTCATCCCCAGGTCATCAACCATACGACAATAAAAAGGTATAATCTTCTTATCTCCGGTTAATAGGGCGGCCTGTAGTGCGAGGGTACCATCTGAACTCTCACCTCGAACCAATTGTTTTAGCTGTTCTTCGTTTAATTGGTCTTGACCGAATTTTGTGATACATGTTTTTAATAGCTTTGCATAGCAGTGCAGTGCTTCTATACGACCTTTAGACATAATCCCATATAGAGAGCCCATACGAGTTACTTTTTCCCCCCATAATGAGAATAACTGGTCAGGATTCTCGGAGCTTTTTTTAATGATAGGTTGTAACCTACTTTCATTCGCATGCCCTTGAAATATCAGCATATAAAGCATATGGGAATCCAAATCTCCGAATATCTTACAAGCCGCCTGATCCGGCGAATCAACAGTCTCTGTCGACAACAAGCAAACTGCGCCTGGTTCACTCATTCCTATCTGCTGCCTGTACCAATTATCACTTATCACTTTTGTGATATCGAGCTTCCGCACATCACTGCTATTATTTAACACTAGTATCAGATCTTGTGTGGTGTTGTTAGGATCAAAAAAATTCAGTTTGACCCCCGGAGATTTGCTACTGTCTATGGTCACCGCCACAGCATGCTTTGCTGACATAAGTAGATAAGATTTTTTACTGCTCTTTTTCCCCCCTACGCTATCAGATTTATTGTTAACTTGATGTTCGTAGGCGGCGTATAGCGCTTTACCTAAGCCATCATTACTTCCTGTAGAGAAATAGTAGGCTTCTGCTGCAATACCGTTACCTACAGGCGTGTCTATTAATTCTGTGCCAGTTTTTATTGATGGGTGCTCGGCCAATTGTTTGGGATTGTCAAAATTAGAAATTTCCCTACGAGTCAATTCTCCTACGGCTACAGCATAAGACAAATGCTGGCACGTGATTTTCTTACCGTCTTTTGGATTGGTAACTTTACTATTCCAATTACTGGATTGGCCCTTTGAAAGGTAATACAATAGGTCTGGTGAATTGCTCGCTTCAGAGCTTTTATCAAAGAGTGACTCCAACCCACCACCCCTACCCTGCTCTTTTAGCTGTGCAACCTTACGGTCAATTAGGAAATCATCAGGAACTGGTTCAACTGATGTCTCTTCTACAACACTAGGCGTGTCCTTTTTTCCTTGGTGCTTACTAACTGTTAAGCCTTGATTTGTTTTACCGGATGAATCAACATCTGAGGTTGACTCTTGACTGGTAACAACGGGCTCCTCAGCTGAAGCTGATTTCGACGTTATTTTATCAGACTGATTATTCGGAATAGTAGGCATTCGATAATAGTTTCTAAAATGATTATTAATAGATGTATCGACAGCCAGATCTCTTTGTTCAATAGAGCCTATCTCTGTGTGATCTAGTTAACTAAAAATGAATACCTCCTATGCAATTTTTTGTGACTCGTACTGTCTGACAGATATTGCCTAAAAAAATCGGTAACTGCCAAGTTAGCTCTAACTACTACAATATTAAATGTTTCAACTTGAGATAATCCTCATCATTCCTATAATTGCGAGTAACTGATAAGGGAAAATCTAAATGTCCAAATCATTAGAGGATCTCAATAAATAGTATAGAAAAGGCTGAGAAGTAAAAGTTAAATTAAGGTATATCAAATAAAGTTTGTATTTATATTAATGTTCTTGCTTGGCATTAGCGCTTTGGGAAATGCTGGCGAGGTAATTAACCCAACGGTACAAAAACGTGATGCCAAATCTGCTGGCAAACATACTGCCGAGGCAATTAACCTAACGGTACAACAACTTGTGAAAAAACATTTTGCGGAAGACAAGTATGTTGACGTAAATGGGTTTTACACTGAACAAACTGGTGTCGTAGTTACGGGTAAGTTCAAAGGTGCGATATCAAATGATGATCCTAATAAGATCGCATTTGACAACTATGTGTATGAATTAACGGTAGAGCTGAATTTTTTAAAGACGTTATTTAACTTGATTAGGCTAGACGATAATCAAAGAATTAACATAGGTATTTCGGCCGATAATGGTGAGCAAGTTCGATACAATCGAGTGAGCTTTATACGAAACTATTTATCCGATGGCAAAAGACCTAAAAGCCCAACCACTGAACAATCCTACTATATGTTTAACGGCCAGATATAGCACGCGCCATCTAAAAATATGACAATGTCGTTTATGACCTATTCAAATGATTTTATACAGCGTGTACTTAAAGTACAAAAAGATAAAAAGCTGTCTCACAGAGCGACAGCATCC
>JAQYUY010000055.1 GCA_028728195.1 Endozoicomonas sp. (ex Botrylloides leachii) | reverse complement strand
GCAACAAGATCCTCTAAATTCACGAGTTCTGACTGGCTGATCATATGCATTCCTAAGCAAGTTTACTTTGAAAGTATTTTATCAAAAAAACAGCTTCCTTTTAAGTTATGCAACAGCCCCCGTATCTAAGATTTAGCCAACTGCCCTTGAGTTATAATATTAATCGAGCTCTAATTGCTACCATAGTCAAGATATTTTATAAACGATTTTGTTAAAATAATGCCGTCATAATAGCCATGTTATTGCCTATTTTACGACTTATTCTACCACTAGACTTGTCATACATATTGCGATCGTTAGAATGTACCATGGATATTGAGTAAGGGGCGGTTCCCAGCTAATCACAAATTCTATCTAGGGGAGGGGAGAAATTGCCTCTCTCAGTTATACATTATCATAATTAAGTAGAACCGATTATGTCTGCTATTAAAGGCTATCATGCTCATGTTTATTTTGAGCTTAATCCTGATGATGCTGATAGAGCACATAGGGTATGTCAAAAAGCTGCGGCGCTGTTTCCATTAAGCGTAGGACGGTTGCATACAAAGCCTATTGGCCCCCATCCTAAGGGTAGCTGTCAACTAGCTTTTAATCCCGATCTGCTGGGGTCTGTTTTGCACTGGCTAATAGAAAACCGAAACAATCTTACTGTGTTTATACATACGATAACAGGGGATGACTATCTAGATCATACTGATAATGCCTTTTGGCTTGGCTCTCCTGTAACTCTCAATCTAAAAGGGCTTTAGCTGATTTTACAGCACAAAAAAATATTGCATCACCCTGCTTGCCGTAGGGTATTTTATTATAAAAACATGTAGGACGCATAAAATGAAAAATCTTGAACAGTGGTTTGAAGACTATGGTAAAAGTCACCGCCATCATGTTAATAAATTGATCCACTGGTTTTGCGTTCCCATGATTGTTTTTTCGCTCTTAGGCTTGCTTTGGGCTATTCACTGGGGTTTGGCTATTGCCGTTATACTATCCGCCAGTTCTTTCTATATTTTCCTATCAGTTCCACTTGCGCTAACTGCACTGGTTGTAGCTGCTGCAATGTTACTGATTATTAGCTTTATACATATCGATCTTATTCCAGTGTCTGTAACCATTTTTGTTATTGCTTGGATTTTTCAATTTATTGGTCACCATATTGAGGGAAAGAAACCCTCATTTTTTAAAGATCTTCAATTTTTACTCATTGGTCCTTTATGGGTTATTGCCTGTCTATTTCAGCGGTTTCGCACTGACTAGCCGTATCCTTCAGTTAACAGTTTCTTCGGCATGACTAGCATAATTGAATGCATTTTCCGATGCACTATCACTTTTTGCCTTTTCTGGGTTATCCAGTGAATCCAAAAATAGTTTTAGGATATTGCGGGTAACTTCCGTGTTCTTATTCAGCTCATTAAACTGAGTAAGAGCAAGCAATGCATGAGCTAAAGGATAGCATTTTAAGTAACCCATTAAATCTTTTGGCTGAGTAACATAAGAGGCTTTGTCAGCAAAGTTACTAGCGCCGGATGTTAATCCTTTTTGGGCAGATACCAACATCTCCATCATCAGATTGTGATCAGTCTGCTCTGTATACTCAAATAATAAGCGGGTTAGGTATTCCTGATTATCGATGAGCATGGCTCTTACCTCTGTTGGCGTTATTTTCTTTCAGAGTAATAGCAAAACGACTTGTAGCCTATTCGTATTAGCACTCAGCTTTTCGGGGCGTACCCACTGGAGGCATAGATCAATTACATATTTTCCCATAAATCCTTTATATCTACGTAGGGTTTGCATACTGGCAACCAACCCCTAGCGTGGATTTATACCATTACATACTGATACCAATCGAATATTTTAACTACGCTATTGCATTGACTATCCGAAAACCAGCACTGCGTTGGAACTCTTCGTAATAGCCCTGCTATGACTCTCATCATTCCGCTTTATTTTAAGGTCAAGCTGCCCATGCTCATTACGGTAGTTAAAAAACACGTTTGGTTTTACCTGATAACAAATCAGCTATAATTATATTTATGCAAAATTCAATGCATTGGTGGTGATATAAAAAAGTTGGAGCCATGAATTTATCATCGTATAATTCCGAATTTTGGATTATCTATGGCTGTCATTGAAGTCCCCTGCCGCTACTGCTCTCAGCAAAAATCAGTGATTCGTTACGGAAAATCTAAGTCAGGAAAGCAAAGATTCCACTGCAATGACTGCTGCAAGAGCTTCCAATGTGAGTACTGTAATAATGCCTATAAACCCGGAGTGACAGAACAGATCGTTGAGATGACCATGAATGGCTCGGGCGTGCGTGATATTAGCCGAGTACTCAAAATAAGCCTGACTACAGTAGTCACTTATTTAAAAAACTGTCCCCTCCACAAATAACATCAGTTCCTTTTGCAAATACTCGGGTGCAGTTAATCTGCGAAGTAGATGAACAATGGAGTTATGTTGGGAATAAACCCAATCAACGATAGTTATGGTACGCTTGGGAGCCAAGGTTTAAACGGGTTATATACCCATTACACTTCAAGATGCACATTTTCTCGAAACTTACTCCTTAAAATGAAGGGTTATAGCCAAATAGAGGTGAGCTTCTTGAAAGCGTTTGAGTATAGCACATGCCTTTGGCCGGAGAAATGAAGATACTTTCCATAGACTAATGTCGCTCCTGTCAGGTTTTCCCATCAGTTTTTTCTGCACAGATAGCTTCAGTGTTTACACAACACATCTACCATTTGAGATGCACGTTGC
>JAQYUY010000054.1 GCA_028728195.1 Endozoicomonas sp. (ex Botrylloides leachii) | reverse complement strand
ATCGCCTGTTGCTACACCCGATGGCAACGCGGCTACCCCATTAAGGCGTTGTTCAATATGAGCCCAACTAGCCCTAGCCGTGCTAGCACAGCTTTCAATAGAGCTGCCATTAACGGCATTAAACGGTGTTGTTTGTTTCGCCAAGGTTGCTGCATGAGCTGGATCAGCGGCCAACACGGTAGCCAGCGCTTTAGCCTGTTTTGGCTGAATGGTTTTATCCTTTTTCTTGCTGGCCAAACTATCAAGATGCGCCCTCAGTACTGAGGTCATACTTTTATTAAGACCGGTGTACACAGGCAGCTTTTCTATTATGTTTGAGGCTACATTGATATGCCCAGTAAGGGAACCGTTGTCTACGGCTGTGCTCACAGGATCAATAGTCAGCTCATAGCCTAACGAATTTACTGGCTTAAATGTGCCAGTTACCCTAGATCCTTCAGAAAGTTCTGCAATATGAATGGGCGTGTCTTCAAGCGTACCGCTTACCATCAGTTCGTTTATTAGCCCTGCGTTTTCAGAAATAACATCAACCGGGGTGCCCCCTTCACTCTCGGACGCCGCTGCAAACCAACCAGTAGCTGAAATAAGCAACGGTGCTTCGTGCAGATCATGGTGTTTTAATTTTAATACACTGCCGGGCTCAAAGCGCAATGTTGCTTTATGACTACTGTTATCACCTGCAACCTTCACGTGACCGTGATGATGACCATCAATAAATAATATGGAATTATATTTGACAGTATGATCTGCACCATAACCGCCTAACTTCATTTCAGTGAAGCTATAGCCATTGGTTTCCATATCTACAGCGATGGGTCTTCCAGTCTCTAAATCTATAACCTTCTTATACTCAAGCTCAGGTTCCATCGGCATTATGGTTACTAAACCACCGTCAGTGCCATAATCAGCGCGACCCTCAATGGCTGCAGATTTTATGGTAGAGCCCCCGTAGAAATGGCTCACAATATCACTATGATCACTATCAACTGTCTTGTTTTTCAGCAGGCCAGTGAAAACACCGCCACTATGCACATTAAGGGCAGTACGGCCTACAATCTTACCCCGCAAGGTACCATGGACGTGAACAACATTAAACGGCTTACTTGGTGACCTTTGCTTAGCAAATATTTTTAAATCAGTGAGAGCTCTAGTCGTACTGGTAGATGGCAAAACACTTCCATCAACAGTATCCGAGAAGGCAGGTCTCCTTAAAGAGGAACGGATTACTTCCTCATCACCGCTATTATTCGGCGCTTCACTGTTAGCAGCTGCCTCCACTGAAGCCGCCGCAGCCGGAGGGGAATCATAATTTGAGAAATCAGCAACCATCTCATGATCCACTATATCAAGCAAGGCGGTATAACCAGAACCAACATGTACCTGAGCCCCCCCTGGTATGCCAACTTCATATGGCTGAAGATTGCCTGCATCATCTCCATTGGTGTATAGCGCCACAGGTAATAATGTAGGCAGTGTTCCTAATGAGTCGTCGACTATCACTGCGCTAGCTTTTCCCTTCCCGCTCAAATCAAGGTCATGGGTTAAAATACGTTCCGAATTCTTAACAGTCGCTGTAAGCGCGGAACCGTCACCCGTGACTTTGATTTTGTCCAGTTGAACTAGAGGGTCTGGAGATGCAGCATCATATGCCCTTAAATCAATGGCTAGCACGCTGCTGGTTAAGGTGAGTTTATCAAAGGTTTCAGTGTTATCGCTGCCAAAACGTACACGAGCAGTGGTACCTGTGAAAGTTAACAACCGCTCCTGTGCCGTAGTAATATTTTCAGGTGGAACAACACCTAACGATAGACCCTGTTCATTCAGCTTATGAAACTCAAAATCACTATTATTTTCGTTATAAAACAAACCAGCAATACCGTCATCGCTGGTATTATAAAGCCGATGGGGCGTTGCAAGGGTAACCGCTGTAGCATTTTCAACCTCTGATAACAGTTTGCCTGCTACAATAAGATTACTTGTGAGGATACCATTAGTGCTTAACTTTCCCCCCTGCTTAATATCCACAGTATGGTAAGGCACACTTCCTGTTAATGGTACTACATTAGCGGTGACATTATCTGGAATATTCAACAATAGCTTTGGTACAGTACGGGTGCCCTTAATAGTTGCATCAAGTACTGTTACAGTCTCATTACTACCGGGGCGTTTAGCCGGTACCGATTCAATCATAGCATTAGCCCCAAAGGAAAAACCTGAGAGCGTCGTTGCAATGGCAGTATACAATAAATTTTTTTTGAATGTATTGGATGGTTTAAACAACTTCATATAATAAGACCTTTAATACTTTACTATGCTTTCAATAGAACGTGCGCTCTAATATAAACGTCTGTTTATTCATTTATCATTCATGCCTTATTAAGAATAAGCCCTGTATAGAAAGAGAAAATATCATTTCAATATAAAAAATTAATTATCAATTCCAAATGTGAATTGCTTTATTAGCTATAGCCAAATCAAAAGCATGAATTGCTAAATAGCGATATCCATTAAAAATTCATTGTCGTTAATTAACCCAATGAGACTACACTCTATTATTTTTTATATGTAACTTAGAGATATAAAAAAAACCCGCACTGTGTGCGGGTTTAATGGATTACCTGATATTATTGATCACTGTGTTTTCTGCTTATGCTCATTACCAGTCATAACTCAACTTGGCGACAACTGCATTGGCAGAATACCCTTTATTAAAGTAATAGTCGTAATTAAGACCCATCGATAAATTGCTAGCCGTCGTATAGGTCAGCCCCAATCC
>JAQYUY010000053.1 GCA_028728195.1 Endozoicomonas sp. (ex Botrylloides leachii) | reverse complement strand
TAAAAATAGCCTGTAAAAAACAGGTGTAAGCACTTATTTAGTGCTCATTTTGCCTAAAAATTATCAGGTGTTATCAAAATAAGCTGTTTTTTTGAAAAATCAGTTTTATGCAACAGTCCCTAGAAGGCTTGCCCCATCCTGCTTCGTCTTTAAATACCTTATGGCGAAGAGCTCGACTTTTTTCACAGATAGCAATGCCTGTCGAG
Source organism: Endozoicomonas sp. (ex Botrylloides leachii) (assembly GCA_028728195.1). Lineage (GTDB taxonomy): Bacteria > Pseudomonadota > Gammaproteobacteria > Pseudomonadales > Endozoicomonadaceae > Endonucleibacter. The sequence continues at coordinate 51,909 of JAQYUY010000053.1, read as the reverse complement.
TCAATGTAGGAAATCCCAGATACCTTGCCGTATCGAATTTGCAAAAAAGCGGAGAGCACCATCAGTGCTTTCGGCATAAGCTCAACAAAGCGGTTATAACTGACGAGCCCTTGGAAGTGCTTGCACCCGTACTTGCAAACGTGATTAATATAGAAATGCTTCAGACAACGATAACCTTTAGCATGAAACATAATGACGATCGTTGCCACTTCGCTGACGGATAGTGACTGCTTGCGAATACGTTTACGCCCACAGTGTTCTATAAGGTATCGGTTTAAATGTGGCTCAAATTGTTTGCAAAAATCGTCTACCTTGCAAAAAATTTTTGTCAGCACAGCACTCTACTACAACCTTGGGCAGCTATGCTATATGAAGTCAGCTGCTTATGTTGAACTCAAGTCTAATAGGAAAAGCCTTTGCCATTGCAGGGGCTTAACTACCCGAACTTTTGGAGCTCAGCGGCCTATGGCCATAAACACTTATGCTTCGCTTATCTTGTTTCCTGATCTCACCAAGGCTGAGCCCCAAAAGTGCCATTGACCCTTTTCGTCTCAATGGTAGCAATGAGGCAGCAAAGCCGCTCTTAGTTTAACATATCCTATTTTTAGGTACTTTAAGTACCAAAATAAAGATAAATATAAACCTTTTGATTGCACCGGTTTAAAAATAAAGTTAAGCTGGTACTATGAGTACCGAAAAAGAGTCAAAATTAAACCATTTGCTCAGCACTCAGCCATTGGGTGTCGTGCTTTCTTCGGCATGGCTTGCTGATCAGGGTTACAGCCTTGATTTGCAGAAGCGCTATAAACGAAGCCAGTGGTTTGATTCTATCGGTACAGGAGCGCTAATACGCCATAGCGATCAAGTGGACTATTTGGGTGGCATCTATGCCTTGCAAAGCCAGTTAGGCCTATCTGTGCATCCAGCCGCTAAAACTGCGCTATCCATGCAAGGCAAAGCGCATTATTTGGAGCTGGCGACTAAATCAGTACAGCTCTTTGGTGGCAAGGATGACAGTTTACCGCTTTGGTTTAAAAAGCGGGATTGGGATGTCAGTGTGGATTGTAAACTGACATCGTTTCTACAGCCTGAACTTGGCTTGATAGCAATAGAGCATAAGGGCTTTACGGTAAAAATATCCAGCCCCGCGCGCGCAATCATGGAGTGCCTTTACTTGGCTCCTAAGTCTCAACCGCTTTTGGAAGTGTTTGAGTTGATGGAAGGTCTGAATAATTTGAGGCCAGCCAGCGTTCAGAAATTGCTAGAAGCCTGTACTTCGGTGAAGGTAAAACGCCTATTTTTGTATTTGGCAGATAAGGCAGGCCATGACTGGCTCAGCTATATCAGCCTAGATAAGGTTGATCTGGGTTCAGGTAAGCGATCAATCGTGAATAACGGTGTTTATGTTTCGAAGTATCAGATAACTGTTCCAAAGGAACTGGAGACTGCTCATGAATAAAGCCTATAAAAAGCAGGTCAGGCTTCTTTTGGATGTGCTGCCTGAAGTCGCCAAAGAAGAGTGCTTTGCCATGCATGGCGGTACAGCGATCAATCTCTTTGTACGGGATATGCCAAGGCTGTCAGTGGATATCGACTTAACTTATGTCGACATAGCCGAGCGGAATGAAACGCTCGAAGGTATTAATGCGGCCTTGCTAAGAATTAAAGAGCGTATCGAAGCATTGCGTCCATCGATACACGTTCAGCACAAAGATAAGGTTTGTAAGTTACAATTTGATGAGCACGGTGTACTTATCAAGATTGAAGTGAATACGGTAGAGCGGGGCTTGCTGGGTGCGCCAAATAAAGCGCTCCTTTGTGAAGTTGCCCAAGAACAGTTCGATGCCTTTTGCGCCATGCCGCTGGTACCGTTGGCACAGCTATATGGCGGTAAATTATGTGCAGCCTTAGATCGGCAGCACCCAAGAGATTTGTTTGATGTAAAGCTGTTATTGGAAAACGAAGGCGTTACCGACGAGATCAAGCAAGGATTTATTCTAGGGTTGGTGAGTAGTAATCGCCCAACCCATGAAATGCTTGATCCACATTTACTGGATCAGCGCACGGCTTTTGAAAATCAGTTTGAAGGTATGACGACAATCGAGTTTAGTTACGATGATTATAAGACCACAAGGCTTCAGCTCATCGAAACGGTAAAAGCCAGTTTTCGCGAAGAGGATAAAGCGTTCTTGTTGAGCCTAAATCGCCTCAAGCCAGACTGGTCGATTTACGATTATCAGAGCTTTCCATCGGTGAAGTGGAAACTTCTGAACTTGGAGAAATTTAAGAAAGACAAATCAGAAGCTTATGAGCAGCAATTTAAGACGCTGGAAAGCATTCTGGAGCAGTAATTTATAGCACGGTTTTTAGTTGCTAAAATAACGCGTTTTTCACCCCTTTCCCTAGTAAAGAAGGGGGAAGTTTACAAATGGGTACAAAGTAGGAATTATTCAATATGACTGATAGCAATTTTGTCAATGAAATCAATAAGCGACGTACGTTTGCTATCATCTCCCACCCTGATGCGGGAAAAACAACTATAACAGAAAAACTATTACTGTTAGGTGGCGCTATTCAAATGGCGGGAACTGTCAAGGGACGTAAGAGTCACCGGATGGCAACATCTGACTGGATGAAAATGGAACAAGAGCGCGGCATCTCTATTACCACCTCCGTGATGCAGTTTCCCTACCGCAACCGTATCGTCAATTTACTGGATACCCCAGGTCATGAAGATTTCTCCGAAGACACTTATAGAACTCTGACAGCGGTAGATAGCTGTCTTATGGTAATTGATGGCTCCAAGGGCGTAGAAGCCCGCACCATTAAGCTGATGGAGGTTTGCCGCCTGAGAACAACACCTATCTTTACTTTTATTAATAAAATGGATAGAGAAGTTAGAGAACAGGTCGAGGTGTTGGACGAAATTGAATCTATTTTGAATATACAATGTGCCCCTATCACTTGGCCGCTTGGCATGGGTAAACACTTTAAAGGGGTCTATAACCTGTATACCGATGTGATCCATGTATTCACTCTTGGACAGGGGCATATTATTCCTGAAGATAACCGCATTGAGGGTCTATACAGTGCTGAAGCCCGTGATTTTCTAGGTGAATTACATGAAGAACTAGCAGAAGAAATTGAGCTCATTAAAGGTGCAAGTCATACCTTTGATCTTGAGCTTTATCAAGCAGGTAAAATGACACCGGTCTTCTTTGGTACTGCTTTAGCCAACTTTGGTGTGAGGGAAATGTTAGATGACTTTGTCAAATGGGCACCTCAGCCACTTCCACGGATAACAGCTCAACGTGAAGTCAAAGCCACGGAAGAAAAATTCTCAGGCTTTATTTTTAAAATTCAGGCTAATATGGATCCAAAGCACAGGGATCGCATTGCTTTTTTGAGAATTTGCTCGGGAAAATACACGCGTAACATGAAGATGAAGCATGTTCGTATAGGTAAAGATGTAAAAATCTCTGATGCCGTTACCTTTCTTGCCGGTGATCGAACCCATGTAGAAGAAGCAATAGCAGGGGATATTATCGGACTTCATAACCATGGTTCAATTCAGATAGGCGACACCTTCACTCAAGGCGAGTTAATTAAATTTACCGGTATTCCTCATTTTGCTCCAGAACTTTTTAAACGGGTACGCCTGAAAGACCCGTTAAAACTGAAACAACTTCAGAAAGGTCTTCAGCAATTATCTGAAGAGGGTGCTACACAGTTGTTTATGCCTATCAATAATAATGATCTTATACTCGGTGCGGTTGGCATTCTGCAATTTGATGTTGTTATACGACGATTAAAAGATGAATACAAAGTTGAGGCAATGTACGAACCAGTAAATGTTAACACAACCCGTTGGATTGAATGTCAAGACAATAATAAGCTTGAAGAATTTAAAAGAAAATGTGCCGATAACTTGGCTATTGATGGAGGGGGGCATCTTGCTTATCTTGCACCCACACGAGTAAACCTTTCATTGGCACAAGAGCGCTACCCCGATATTACTTTTCTAGCAACACGAGAGCATTGATATGCTAGGTTGGGTTCCTATCATAGCGGCGTTATATCACCCAGTATATTAAAGGCGATGACTGTGATAAATTTTATTAAAATAATAAAGTTATAGAAGCCATGGAAAAGTTATTAGAGAATCTGATGTATTCGGTGCGCTGGTTATTAGCACCTATTTATTTGGGCCTAGGTCTCGTATTAGTTAGTTTATTAATAGAGTTTTACCAAGGTGTTAGCCATCTACTGTTGAATGTTTTAGAGATGAGGGAAAGTGATGTCACGCTGAAAGCGTTATCACTTATCGATGTAGCTCTAGTGGGAGGGCTAATCATCATGGTGATGTACTCCGGCTATGAAAACTTCGTCTCTAAATTAGATATTGCTGAGAACACCGAAAAGTTGAGCTGGTTGGGTAAAATGGATGCTAGCTCTTTGAAAGCAAAGGTAGCAGCTTCCATCGTGGCCATCTCCTCTATTCATCTTCTGAAGATTTTTATGGATGCAGGTAATATTAGCGAAAGCAAGTTAATGTGGTATGTGCTGATTCATTTGACCTTTGTAGCCTCTGCCTTTGCAATGGGCTTATTGGATACGCTAACCAAAAAATAAAATAGCTGCCGGTGATCAATACGTTTATCTGAATGTTATAACAATTTTTCATGGTCTTTTGCGAATGACCTCTAGCCCACTTACTTACACAGAGTTGGTAAAACGGGAAGCCATCATATTGAGAAGCATGCCAGCATTAACTACCTCTTTCACTTATTGGCTAATAAGACTGGTGATTGCGTTTATCCCGATGGTGGCACAAGCGCAGCAATACACAACCGGATGGCAGGTTAGTCCCTCACACCCACCCGTGTCCATCCGTTTTATATTGACAGGCCAGATCAACCTAACAGCAAAAACCGTTGAGAGCATATTGCAGGTCAAACTAGATGGTGATTGGAAAACCTACTGGAAATCGCCTGGAGGAGGCGGTATTCCACCGAAAATAAACTGGTCAATGTCGTCTAATATAAAAGGCGCTGACTGGCACTGGCCGGCTCCAAAACGATTTGAATTATCAGGCATAGAAATACTTGGCTATCAAGGTGATATCCTTTTTCCTATCACGTTACATGTAAAAGATATTAATAAACCTGTTAATCTAGATGCCACACTTTCTCTTTCTAGCTGCACTACATTATGCGTATTAATAGATTATCCGGTCAAGCTAGATTTTATACCCCATCAATTACACCCGCAGCCTGATGCGCTGTATTTATACAACCAAGGTATAAGTAAAACTCCCTCTTTTCATACAGCGCTTAGCCTAGAGAGCGCAACATGGAATCCGCATACACAAGCAGTCGCCCTGAAGATAAATAATCCTAGCGGTTGGACAACACCTGATATTTTTGTCGATACTAGCCAGTATCATAACTCTGGAATTACCTTTTCTGCTCCGAAGAAGAATATTAACGGTACTCACTTAACTGCTATTATTCATGCCAAAAGTCGAGGCGAAGTCCCTAACCTTGTTAATAAAACGCTATCTTTAGTTGTAAGTGATCAAAACGTGGTTGCTGCTATTGAAGCACCGCTTGCTAATGCCATTACCACAGACAAACAACCAAACTTGTTTATGATATTAGTAATTGCTTTGTTAGGCGGTCTTATCCTTAATATTATGCCCTGTGTATTGCCTGTTTTAGGTATGAAATTAAGTACAGTGTTAGCAGCAGAAGGTGTGCAGAAATATCGGGTTCGCCAACAATTTTTGGCGGCAGCAGCAGGCATACTGGCGTCTTTTTGGCTACTAGCTGGGTTTCTGATTGTACTCAAACTATCAGGACAAGCCTTAGGCTGGGGTATTCAATTCCAAAACCCCTACTTTCTTGCCTTTATGGTACTGGTTACGGCTCTATTTTCAGCCAATATATTAGGTTTTTTTGAAATCAACCTACCTACGCGGGCTAACACATGGTTAGCTGCTCAGGGTAATAATTCGCTTATAGGGTACTTTATTCAAGGTATGTTTGCGACCGTACTCGCAACGCCCTGTAGCGCACCTTTTCTAGGTACAGCCGTCACCTTTGCTTTAGGAGCCAACACGACAACACTGATTATGGTTTTTACAGCTCTGGCGTTGGGCATGGCTATACCTTGGTTGCTTATTGCGGCGATACCAATACTTGCCACATGGTTACCTAAACCTGGGCGATGGCTAAATAGGATAAAACTGTCCTTTGGTATCATGATGCTTTTATCCAGCTTATGGCTACTGAGCTTACTGGAAAATCACATCGGCATTATAATAACCAGCATGATTGCTACTGCTGGCTTAGTCCTATTTTTTGTTATTTTCATGTATAAAAACGGCATAAAACGCACACTTATCCTTTTTACTTTATTATGCCTTGGCATAGCATTTACCGCTGGTATCAGTCAGTTCTCCAATAAGGCGACGCCTTATCTTTCACCAGCGCTTGATTGGCAGCCTTTGAATACGGCGGTTATCACGAAATCGGTAATGCAGGGAAAAACTGTCTTTGTAGACGTTACTGCTGATTGGTGTATTACCTGTAAAGCCAATAAATTTGGTGTACTTTTGCAAGAGCCTGTTTATTCAAGGTTACAGCAGCCAAATATCATTAGATTAAAAGGTGATTGGACTAAACCCTCAGATAAAATAGCCAGCTATTTACAACATTATGGCCGTTATGCTGTGCCATTTAATAGCGTGTATGGGCCAGGAGCACCAAATGGCATAGTTTTGCCCATTATTTTGACCAGCGATGCTGTTATTCAAGCAATTAATAAGGCTAGCATCAAATAGCATAAAAGTACTATAAGTTTGATAACTCTAGCGGCTTTCTCAGGCATGCCTTACGAATTGAGAGTATTAGCCGTAAAAAAGAGTAGCCAATCCTAGGAATGATAAAAAACCAATAACATCCGATATCGTTGTTAATAAAATAGTGCCCGCTAAAGCCGGATCTACATTAATTGCTTTAAGGAAAATAGGCAGTGTCGCTCCCACTATTACGGCAATCGTTAAGTTAATTACCATGGCACAAGCAATAACTAACGAAATAATCGGATCCTGAAACCACGCCCATGCAATCGCCGAGACCAATGTAGCCCACAATAAGCCATTCATTAGCCCAGCTGCCAACTCACGACTGAGTAGCCAGCGAATATTAGTAGTACTTATGTGTCCCAGCGCCATACCCCGAATAACCAAAGTTAACGCTTGCCCGCCTGCATTGCCACCCATTCCCGCAACAATAGGCATTAATACTGCCAGCGCAACGACCTTATCAATAGTTTCCTGAAATATTCCAATGACTGAAGCCGCAATAAAGGCAGTAACCAAGTTTATGCCCAGCCATACAGCTCGTTTTCTGGCTGTTTTAAAAGGTGCTGCAAAGGTATCTTCATCATCATTAAGGCCCGCCATACTCATCATTGAGTGCTCAGCTTCTTCACGAATCACATCAACAACATCATCAATGGTAATTCGACCCACCAGCTGTCTATGCCTATTAACCACGGGAGCTGAGACTAAATCTTGACGTTCAAATATCTGAGCAACCTGAGAGGCTGGCATTTCAGAATCAATAGGATCTATATCCGTTAGCATGACATCACTTACCGTCTTTACCGGTGAAGTAGTTAACAGGCGAGTCAGAGGCAAGCTACCTATGTATTTGTCACGACGATTAACAACCAGTAGAGTATCAGTCATTTCCGGAATATCATCATGTCGCCGCAAATATCTCAATACCACATCTACCGTATTGTCAGGGCGTATAGTCATGGTGTCTGTATTCATTAGACTACCAGCAGTATCTTCTGGATAAGAGAGAATGGTCTCCACTCGCTGTCGATGCTGACTATCCAGCGAATCAAGAACTTTTCGGGTGATGGTATCAGGCAATTGCTGGAGAAGATCTGCAATGTCGTCTGCATCCTGACCCTGGGTAATGGTTTGCAGTTCAGCAATATTCATTTGGTCTAGAAAAAATTGGCGAACTTCATCGCTGAGCGCTTGTAAAACATCACCCTCTTGCTCTCTGTCAATCAACCGCCACAACAAACTTCTTAGCTTTGGAGGTGAAGATTCCAATAAATGAGCTGAATCAGCCGGCGGTAGATTATTAAGCATCACTCTTAGCTCTTGTGATACGCCATGTTCAAGCGCATCATTAAGCTCTTTAAACTCCTTGTCTCCAATACTAAGTTGCAGCTGCTGAACCATCTTTATTCCCTTAAAAATTTATTCCAAAGAGGGCTGACTGTTGTTAATTATAGACTGAGCCAAGCTTTGCTAGCCGTTCATCAGTATATGACGTTATAGTTACTCAGGTACATCAGCCAGCATCAGTATTGTCGAACAACAGTAGCTGTGAGCGGGCAACAAGCGAAAAAGACTATAAAATATGGCAAGCCTAATTGCACTGTTGTATGATTAATCAGTTTTGCTTGTTACTTGAGGGGAATACATGCACGCCATTGATGTCAAGACACTGCTTGAACAGCATATGCTAGACTCTGAAATCCTTGTTGAGGGTGAAGGGTGTGATTTTCAAGTCACCGTCATCAGCGATCAATTTCAGGGCATACTGCCTGTCAAACGACAACAAATGGTCTATCGTCACCTGAATGATTTTATCCGCCGTGGTGAAATCCACGCAGTGACTATGAAAACCCACACACGTCACGAATGGCAGCAAGCAACCAGAGGTTAATGATGGATAAATTAATTATCACTGGTGGCACCCCACTGCATGGTGAAATTAGAGTCTCAGGTGCAAAAAACTCCGCTCTGCCAATTCTTGCTGCTACTTTACTGGCCGATGAACCAGTGACGGTCTGCAACCTGCCTCATTTGCACGATATTACCACCATGTTTGAATTGTTTGGTTGCATGGGTGTTGATCTGCTGCTAGATGATCGAATGAACGTGGAAGTACATGCAAGTACAATTAAGCAACTGAAAGCACCTTATGAACTGGTAAAAACGATGCGTGCTTCCATTCTGGTGCTAGGGCCGCTGCTTGCACGCTATGGTCAAGCAGAAGTTTCTCTTCCCGGCGGCTGTGCTATTGGCACTCGGCCAGTTGATTTGCATATTCGCGGCTTACAAGCAATGGGCGCTGATATTGCAGTAGAGAATGGTTATATCAAAGCCAGCGTTAAAGATCGACTCAAGGGCGCACGTATCTTTATGGATACAGTCACAGTAACCGGAACTGAAAATATTCTAATGGCAGCGACGCTTGCAGAAGGGGAAACGATCATTGAAAATGCAGCGCGTGAACCAGAAGTCGTTGATTTAGCACAGTGTCTGATTACTATGGGTGCCAACATTGAAGGCCATGGTACTGACACAATTAAAGTTCAAGGCATAAAAAAACTACGGGGATGTACTTATTCTGTATTGCCTGATCGTATTGAAGCAGGCACTTATCTGATTGCGGCCGCAGCTACTGGTGGGCGTATACGCCTAAAAGATACACAGCCAAATATCATGGACTCTATTTTGCTAAAATTGCGTGAGGCGGGTGCAACCGTTGACTGGAGTGATGACTGGGTTGAGCTGGATATGAAAGGTCGTAAGCCAAAAGCAGTTGACTTAAGAACAGCACCTTTCCCTGCAATGCCAACTGATATCCAGGCTCAATTTACCGCAATGAATACCATTGCAACAGGTGCAGGAAAAATAACAGAAACCATTTTTGAAAACCGTTTTATGCATATTCAGGAAATGAAGCGCATGGGTGCTGATGTTGATGTTGAAGGCAATACCGTGATTGTTCGAGGTGTTGATCACCTTACTGCAGCACCTGTAATGGCAACAGACCTTCGAGCTTCTGCCAGTTTAGTTATCGCGGGCCTTATTGCCAAAGGTGACACGGTGATTGAAAGAATTTACCACATTGACAGGGGCTATGAGTGTATTGAAGAAAAACTTCAGCAATTAGGTGCTAATATTCGCCGAATTGTTTCTTAACGGTTGTAGATGATTAGTTATAAACAGGATTTCAGTGTTTTTTTATCTGCTTATAGCTACAAGGAAAAGCATCGACCAATACCATGTCTTTGATAGCAAAAATATCAATTGACAATATTTGGTCGTTGCCCAACTTGAACGTTAATATTGATTGCCTTGCCATTTCTTAGCACATTGAGCGTGACCATTTTCCCTGGTGGCACCTGAGCAACATAATTCATTACCTTCCGGCCATTACTGGTTGGATCACCATCTATGCCCGTAAGAATATCCCCTCTAAGTAACCCTGCCTTATCCGCTGGCCCCCCTTCATACACCCCAGAAATCAATATACCGGTATTAGGCTTGATGTTATATGTTGCGGTTAGTACGCGATCCATTGGCTGTGATTCAATGCCAAGCCAGCCTCTGATTACATAACCGTATTTAATGATTGAGTCCATAACAAAGCGAGCCATATTTGAGGGAATAGCAAAGCCTATACCTTCATTACCCCCTCCTCTAGAAAATAATAATGTGCTGATACCAATTAAGTCGCCATAGGCATTGACCAAAGCGCCACCTGAGTTGCCAACGTTAATAGCCGCATCGGTCTGAATAAAATCTTCATACGTATTTAATTGCAAATCGTTACGACCAGTTGCACTAATAATACCCATGGTGACTGTTTGCCCTAAACCGAAAGGATCACCGATAGCCAGTACCACATCACCGATCTCACCCTTGCTGGAGTCTGCAAGGTGAATATAAGGCAAGTGGTTTAACTTAATCTTCAAAACGGCAAGGTCTGTTTCCGGATCAACCCCCACGACCTTTGCGCCAATTTCTCGGCCATCGCGCAGCGAGACAGTAATCCGCTGAGCTCCTTTGATAACATGATTATTGGTGAGTATAAACCCATTAGGATGCACAATAACCCCGGAACCCAGACTGGTCGCAACATTACTTTTTTGCCCTTGCAAGAAGGGTGGTATTTGCACACGATTAGTATCGCGTTTAATGGCAGTGCTAGTGGATATATTAACAACAGCAGGTGTTGCAATTTTTACTGCATAACTATAAGACGTCTGCCCCATTCTAGGAAACAGTGTATGCCACAGCTTAGCTCGAGATATTGGCGTAAGCCCTACTAGCTTAGGATCAACGAACATGATGCCTATACTGGCTATCAGGCCTATGATCACGGGCCACACGAGGAAAGTAAATAGCTTTTTCATTGAATAATACACTGATCAAAAGGATAGTTACTATTATAGGACTTATGTATGAGTGCTATAAACTCAGTATAAACCATTTAAAAAATACCGATATCGTATTAACAATTTTAGCTTCGTCTTGCCTAACAGTTCAGCATTACACCGCTATGATTTAAAATAAATGTAAAAGACACTGTAAAACTATTGAGTCAGCGAATTATAGCTGATTTTCTTGTTATAGTATTTTGCTCGATACGCCCTATAACAAACAGTCTATGCATATTCAACATGCTAAAACCTTATTCCATACAAACCGCTCAACCCAAGCGAACGGCTTACAAATGCCGCTTGTTTTTAAGGTTTGCGCTTCGGTAGCTTTTAGCATGTGTTTATACTTTAATATGCATAAATGTATGCTACATAATAGAGACTATTTAAAGCTGTTCTATAAGTAAGCACCTGCAAAGCATACCGGATTAATTGTGCAAGTGGGTAGCAGATATTACTCACACTCCTGCCTTATATCCCTGCTCGCCTTGGCAAGTATTTATGGCAATCAGAGCTGATTTTAATACCAACCCTATTTCCTAACTACCATACTGAGCATGAGCAGCCGGATTACAGAATAAGGCGGAATAACTAGTAATAGCAGGGCGCATTGCTAATATTCGGATGATGAGCTCAATAACGTAGTTAGAAAAAATGATCGGTATAATTGTTCATATCAGTGATCATGACTAGCTTTTCATATAGCGCGTAATCTAAATGATACTCAAGCTACGCACTCAGCAGAAAATAAGTCATTATAGGTAATATTCAATAGTCTCAAAAATGGATAATGAAAAATTTTTTCTCCACAGGTATTGAGTGTCATCATTAGAAAAATCTGGCAAAATTTTATGGAAACAAAACGTGATAAAACTGCACTAATTACTGGAGCATCCAGCGGCATTGGCTGGGAGCTGGCAGCATTATTTGCAGAGCAGGGTATCAACCTAATATTGGTGGCAAGACGAAAAAAGGAATTAAGCCACTTGCAACACCTTTTAAAATCGAAGCATGGAGTTAGTGTCACTTTTATTGCTTGCGATCTTACGAAAGAAAATGCAGTGCGCCGACTTTATGATGAAATCAGTATGCTGAATGTTCATATCGATTATTTAGTAAATAATGCAGGTGTTGGCGATTTTGCAGAGTTTACTCATTCTACGTGGAATAAAAATAAATACATGATTGATTTGAACATAAAAGCATTAACTGAGTTGACGGGTATGTATATACCGCATATGGTTCATAAGGGTTATGGTCGAATACTCAATGTCGCCTCAACCGCTGCTTTTCAGCCAGGCCCCTTAATGGCCGTGTATTATGCCACTAAGGCTTATGTATTATCTTTTTCAGAAGCTATTGCTGAGGAAGTAAAGCATACTGGCATTACTGTCACAGCTCTTTGCCCTGGCCCGACAGAATCAGAATTTTTAAAAGCATCGTGCATGGAAGGTGTCCGTCTAATTGATAAAAGACAGATGCCTTCTTCAAGAGAAGTAGCTACGTTTGGTTATAATGCTATGATGAAGGGGAAAGTTGTAGCGATTCATGGCACGCTAAATTATCTGATGGTAAACCTAAATCGTTTTTTTCCTCGTCAATTAATTGTGCGAACTATTCGAATGATTATGAAAAAAAAACAATAGGGAGCAGTGGATGAAATCGGTAAACATGACACTATTTAGGTGGGCAGGAAAGTGGGGCCCCTTTAAAGTTAACATCCCTTGTGGAGAATGCGCTTTAACCGAGGCCGTAATTGATGACACCCTCAATAATGAACTAGCTGATGTTCCTGTTGAGCTTGAAGTTAAAGACTGGCTCTCTTGCTGGTGGCAACCATTAAGCAAAGGCTGCTGGCATGCGCCCATTGTAATAGTTGAGAATAAAGTAGTATCTCAAGGTCAAGCACTTAACCGAGGTTTGTTAACTCAGGTTGTAATAGAAAGCCACAGTCGTAAAGTACCGCTTACAGGGAATCATATTTTTGGCAAGAAGAATTGTGCTCATTGCCGTCGAACCAAAGACTACTTTGAAAAAGCAGGTATTGAATACCGTTATCATGATGTCATCAGCGATGCTCGAGCACTGTATGAAATGTTAGCTCGAGTTAAACCGAATATTCACCCCAAAGTACCCGTTACCGTTCCTCAAATATGGTTGGATGGGACGTATATTGGTGGCGCAGATAAACTGAATATGGTTATTTGAAAGGTACAGGGCTTGCGTTTTTCTTGGGCAAAAATGCATCTCATACTTCATCAAACCCTAGAAATAAAAAAAACCCTCTTCAGGTCAACTGAACCGAGGGCTGTTTTAAAGACCGCATTATATGTGCCCTTTATCGATAATATTTTGTTTCAGCGCGTTCTTAAAATTATTGTTCTCAACGCATCCGCACAAGATGTTATCGATAAAGCCAGATCAAGCAAGTCCTTATCCATTTTATTTTTTTATATCCTTATGATATCCCATCCTTAGGGTTATTTACTTGATTTACTTACTATAATGCATATCTCATGCCAAAAATAGTTCACCCCCTTTTTTCAAGAGCGACAGCGCATAAAAGACCTTTTATCGAACGCCCTCATGGGTAAGTGGGTAGCTGAAGTGTCACAAACAGGAACATGTTACGTAAAAATACGTATTTCATTATTTTTTGGTAACGCATCATATGCATTAAGTTCCGATCGATCTGCATCACCAATATGCAATCACTAGGCATTTTGATCTCATGGCAATCATTGCAGTTAGCTGCTCTCACTGTGAAAGCAACCGCGTCGTAAAAAATGGAAAGAGCTACAAATGCTTATTGTCAGAGGATCTCTATCCGATCTGAACTACTACAGATTAACTAATATGTCTTATAATCCTTAACTATGGGTGCTGCCTATTTCTTTAAAATAGGGTCATTATGGTATAGATAGCTTCTGACCACCAGAATAGATCGAGGAATACTATTGATATCTTCAGCAGGAATTTGGAACATTTTTTCCTGATCAAGAAATTGTTTGCAGTTATCGGTATTGTCAAATATCAATCGTTTTCCACCATGAACCATCACCATCGTGTCTGCTGTTTTGCTTTTCTTAACTGGTCGTTCTTTTTTGCTTTTCTTAACTGGTCGTTTTTTTTCTTCCTCTATGCCATTGTATACAGTATTCTGATCGATCATATATCCGCTAAATGGTTTATCAAGAATATCGCAAACTATCAGTGGAGCCGTATGGTCTTTACCGGGTGTTACAACAACATGGTTCTTAGAATTAATCAAAGCACGAGATTTTGAGTCATATGAAGCAAACTTTGCAGTATTCAGCAAGGGATTGTCTCCATCATACCTATTTTCAGAGGATCCCAGAGCTAATCTCATCGTTGCTTTATTACTGCATTGACTATGTAAAACCATAGTTTGAAGATGGTCTACTAAGCCACTACTTTCTTTAAAGATATCCTGATGAAAATACAGATGTTTACTGCCAGAGCAAAAATGAAAATTTACAAAAATTTTGGATACAAAACAGCGTCCTTTACTTAACCCTTTAGATAAGTATGCAAACTTTAATAGCGGCTTAAAATCATCTTTTTTATAACCAGTAATTTTACTGAAATGCTCTTCCTGACCATCAGGCCCTACCATATATTCAGTTAAAAAACGGGTCTCCATAAAATATGCATGTAAATGATGACAGTAACCAATTTGTACACTATCAAATATTGCTTGATATCTCATATATTTATTTTGTGGCGCGCAATATTGTGATGAGAGTTTATCCACAAGATCTGCACAATCACTAAACGGATTGTTTTTGCTTTTTGCTAGCTCATTGTGCTGATAGTGGGGTGATGCTTGCTCACCCCAAAAAGAAAAACCGTACTGTTTAACAAGCTCCAAGCTTTCATCTAAAAAACTATCTTGTGTAAGATCTGATTCCTCAAAAAAAAGAAACCGATATGCGGCTGACGGTTCCTCTGTCATCTTTATGCCATGGAATTCTTTAATAGAAAATACTGCATATTTATATTCGTGATCGTCATCTAAAAGTTGTTTATTTGTTATACCATCTATACCCCCCATTTTGAGAACTTGTTCATGAAGATAGTTACAATCAGATAAACAAGCATGATTTTCTGTTTCCACTAGTTGTTTATAACGCTGGCATATATTTAACTCAGCGAAAGCCTCTGAGATAAAAGCCATAATGAAAAAACCAAAAAATAGACTAAAGTACCGCATTTTTATTAAGTTGCTCATTAAAATTAACCGCTATTACTGTATAAAAGATAAAATCCATTATTTTAATTAACAAAGTAAATCTATATTTCACTTATTAGGTTATAGATTAATTATAAATTTTTACAATCGATGGAAAAGATCCCAAATAGCATTACAGGGTAAAATACACGATAATTAGTTAAATTTTTTATTTTATTGGTAATTTATATTAGCTGATCTATTGTTTCTCAAATTAATCTTGGGGTTTTCATGGCTTTAGTTCAGGCTATTTGTGTCAGTATTAGTCAAACAAGTGGTAGGTAAGTTTATATCTCATGAGCATTATATACGGCTTCAAATCATTACCTATTACCTTGGTATTGAAAAATTATAAAAGCAAGTCAATGTAAACAATCTGTTAATTGCTCGATTATGCCACTTCAATAGTAATAGTCAGCTTAATCCTGAACGATTACATCTTATACTTTATCCTAAGCCCTCTTCCTTAATGACTAAGGTCTAATAGTTACTAGGATTCCCTTCGTTTATTATCAGCTCGATAATATTTATAGCAAAAGGTATATTGTTATGATGCATACGATGGACTATACAGACAAAAAATTTTCAATACCTACAAACTCACAACCACAAAGCAGTGCAACCTCGGCTGCTAGCTCAACACGTTCTCAGCGAGCCATAGCCTTTGGCAAAAAAGTAAGGCAAAGCTTGGGTGGAGAAAAAGGCATTTTTAGAACAACAGCTAAATACGCTACATCTAAGCCTTCCAAAACTGTTCTAAAAGGTATAAAAGGGCTTGCTGGCAACATTGGCAGAGCGGTTACTATCATCGCTGTCATGCCATTTTTAACGGTAGCTGGGGTGGTAGAAGGTACCATTCGTAGCGTGTTGTACGCCTATCGCTCAGGTGCTACGGGGTCAGTTGTAGAAAAGCTCAAGTCAATGAAATATGCTGTTCAGCATCAATTTTTAAAAAAAGGGAAACTCGAAGGCGAGGCAAAAAAATATATAATGGACCTATGCCCATCTGACAAAAAAGCAAAATTCAGCGAATTTATAATCCAATACAATAAAGCTCTAGAGAATCTAACTAAAGCTCAATTAGACATTACTACTAGAAATTGTGATGGATTAAATAGCCAAGCGAAAAGGAATGCAATGGCTGATGCAAAAAAAACTGAAGCAACGGCTTTAAATGCATTTAAGAGCGCTAAAAAGAATCTTGAGAAGGATATAGGCGCTATTTTAGCCATAGTTAGCTTCAATCGGAATGAGGCTAAGTCTAAGGCTAAAAAACGGGTCACTGCATTTCAAGATACCCCAGTTTATAGCGTGGCAAAAACTCCTATGAAAAGGCACAAGCTTAGGCAGAATATCCAACACCATCTAACACAAACAAACCCTCCTAGAGAGTTAGACCCATTAGTCATTGGAGAATGGGTTTCGATTCCGATTTAGGAACTGTTATAGGTTTTTGAACGCAGTTGCAAGTGCGAGACCAAACACTACAGCACGATAAAATAATAAGGAACCAAAAAAAATCGGAAGCCATCATCAGGCTTCCGATTTTTTAACTGCTCACTGCACTTTGAACTTTTGGCCAAGCACTCATTACCGCCTTAAACAAGGTGGCTAACGGTATCGCGAAAAACACTCCCCAGAATCCCCAGAAACCACCAAATACCAGCACAGCAATAATAATAGCAACTGGGTGCAGATTAACCGCTTCTGAGAAAAGTAGAGGTACCAATATATTACCATCAAGTGCCTGAATAATACCGTAGACAACCATCATTACCAGAAAATCGTTACTAAGCCCCCATTGGAAAAAACCAATAATAGCTACCGGAATCGTTACCACTGCCGCTCCAATATAAGGTATAACCACCGATAGCCCAACCATCAGTGCTAAAAGCGCAGAATACTTTAATCCCAATATTGCAAAGGCAATAAAGCTGACAACACCCACCACCGCAATTTCTATCGCCTTACCCCTGATGTAGTTAGCAATCTGATCATTCATTTCATCGGCTACTTGGTCTATTAAGCGACGACGATAAGGTAACAAGCTTCTTACCCAAGCCAGTAACTGCTTTTTATCTTTTAGGAAGAAAAAAATCAGAATAGGCACTAACACCAGATAAATCAGCAAACCTAAAGCACCGGGTAACTTTGATAAGGAAAATGATAATGCCCACTGCCCCAAACCAGCTAACCGGCCGCTAACTGCATCTGCAATCGTCACTGCTTGCTGTTCTGAAATAAACGCAGGATAAAGCTCAGGTAAGCTTTTTAATAGATTTTGGCCAACATGTACCATCTTAGGCACTTCATTAAGTAGGTGGGTTATTTGCTCCCATACTAGCGGCAAGACAATCAGCATAAACATTAATAACAGGGCGATAAATACCGAAAAAACTAAATAAACAGAAAGTAAATGATTCAACCCCAGCCGCTCCAGCCCATTAATAATACCCTGCATTAAAAAAGCAAGTACCAATGCTGCAAATACTGGTGCCAGCATATATCCCATGGTCAGCACAACAACAAAACCTAACACCAGCAATAAAAGCAGTACCAGCGCTTCATAATCTGACAAATAGCGGTGTAGCCATTCTTTTATAATATCCAGCATTGCCCCTCCTAACTTTTAAGCCACTGTTTTAAAATCAACTATTGCTGGTTTCCTAACCCGCTATAGACAACATACACTCTAAAATGGCTAGCTGCTCAATGAATAAAAGAGTAAAACAGTACTATTGTGATATCAGTGGTGTAGCATGAAAAGAGAAAGCAACGTTCACCTTTATGGGTAGCCACACGAAGGTGCAGCCCTCATCATGCTATCTATTGATGCATTTATTGGTATTAAAGTGCCTTGAGCCTGCTAATCTTTAAAGGTAGAGTGTACCTCAGAATACATATATATGGATATCTTATGAAACAACGGGGTTTTTTAACTGCCCTGTTAATAAGCGGTTGGCTAGCAGTATCTCCTGCTCTAGCGCTAGTTAACGAGCAAAACCTGCCCAGTTTAGGGGACTCAACCTCTGGTATTATATCACCACAACAAGAATATGAGCTGGGTCAAACCTACCTGAAAGTTATTCGCAGTCAAACCCCTACTGTCAGTGACCCCATACTGAAAAATTACCTAGAACGTTTGCTGTCTCGGCTTGCGGAAGCCAGTGATCTCACTGATCATCGATTAAGCCCATTACTAATTAAAAATCAGACCATTAACGCATTCGCCGCACCCGGTGGTATTGTCGGCGTTAACACTGGACTATTTCTTAATGCGCAAACAGAAGGGCAGTTTGCCGCTGTATTGGCACACGAGTTAGCTCACCTGAGCCAGCGCCATTTTGCACGAAATTTAGAAGAAGCACGCCAACAGCGATTACCCATAGCCGCTTCTGTTTTAGCTTCAATCATTCTAATTGCAGCCGGAAGCGCCAATGCTGGCGTTGCTGCACTTTCTTCTTCCATCGCTGGCTTTCAAAGTAGCCACCTTAGCTTTAGTCGTCAATTTGAACGCGAAGCTGATAATATTGGTATTAAAACGCTTGCACGAGCAGGTTTTAACCCGAATGCTATGGCTAATGTTTTTGCCGAAATGGACAGATCAAGCCATTATAGCCATGCACTTCCTGAGTTCTTATCTACGCACCCTGTAACAGAAAACCGGATTGCTGATGCCCGCGCCAGAGCTGCTCAAATGCATGCCGTACCCACCAAACACTCAAATAGTTACCCTCTGATGCAAATGCGAACTATTATCATCAGTTCTGACAATCTCAAAGCTCTGCTTGCACAGCTGACCACCGATTTAAATACTGGGCGTAGCAACTCTCCTGATGCTACCCGATACGGCATTGCCATAACCGCAACACGCCTTGGCGATTTTCATATTGCAGCAAAACAGCTTGCTATATTACTGAAGAAAGCACCCAATAATTTATATTACATTATGGCGCAAATACGGCTAGATACTGCATCTAATAAGTCAGACATTGCCTTAAAAAAAGTAAATCAGCAACTGGATATTTATCTCAATTATTATCCATTGCTCTCCTTAAAAGCAGATATTTTAAGCAAGCAAAAACACTATAAAGCAGCTAGAGACGTGCTGCTAACACTAAGCCGTCAACGCCCGCAAGACCCTGATATTTGGTATGCTCTAGCAGAGGCTGAAAGTCAAGCTCATAATATTCTCGGCCTCTATCAGGCAAGAGCTGAGTATTTCTTCTTAAACGGTAATCTGAATGAAGCCATTAATTATATAAAAAGGGCACAGCAGCTAGCAGGAAACAATGATATAGTGCGAGCAAAACTTGATGCGAAACTAGCCGATATGTATGCCTATCGTAGAAAAATCTCTCAGTAAAAGGTTATCTACAAAGACTGTTAACCAATATATTGAGTGGCTGCTCACACAAAACCATGAACAGCCCCCCCTATTATAATGTTCCATAGCACCTAGAAATGACTAACATATTATCAGCTCTGTAGCTTGTGGGGCTGCTTGAGCGCGAGATAATCAGTCAAAATTAAGCCGGCTTCTTTCAAGAAAGGATCGGGCTTATTCTTGTTCTTATCTTTCTTATTATTCGCGTTATCTGCTTGACTATCTTCCAGTTCATCTAAATTATTCAACAACTTTTCTCCATGAGCTTTACGTAAGCGGTTTTCTATAGCCAGACGCTTACTACGCATGGTATTGAGTTGTAACCTTCGTTTTTTCTCATTAAGCGAAACAGTTTTCTTTTTCTCATAACTAGCGAGATAGTCTTTTATTTCTTTTAGGTAAATAAAATCCGCTGCTTTTACTGTACGTTTTTCGTGCTTTTCTCTTAGTGTTTTCAGGTAAGGAGTGAAATTAACATACGTTTTATACTTAACCGCAGGAATAGTATCCCAAGGAAGCGCATCGGGTAAGGTTCGCTCACCAATATCTTGGCCATCATAGAGCGAAGGGAATTTAATATCAGGCAGAACACCTTTATTTTGTGTGCTTTTACCAGATACTCGGTAAAACTTAGCCAGTGTGTATTTCAACTGCCCATAGTTCAGCGGCTGTATGCTCTGAACTGTACCTTTACCGTAACTTTGACTGCCAATAACCAGCGCACGTCCGTAATCTTGCATAGCGCCAGCAAAGATTTCTGATGCTGAAGCACTGAGGCGATCAATCATAACTACCATCGGCCCACTGTAAACTTGACCCGGCACATTATCTTTCTGTATATCAATCCGGCCTCTGCTATCTTTGACAATAACTGTAGGTCCATGATCAATAAATAACCCCGTTAAGTCATTAGCTTCTTGTAGTGAACCACCACCATTACCTCGAAGATCAATAATTAAGCCTTCAATATTTTGTTTTTTAAGGTTATTGATCAGTCTACGGACATCACGGGTTGTGCTTTTATAGTTAGGGTCACCTGCCTGTGCTGCTTTAAAGTCAACATAGAAAGTCGGTAATTCAATAACGCCTATTTTCTGTTTTTTCCCCTTATCTTCTAGAGTAATAATTCGACTTTTAGCATCTTGGTCCTCCAGCTTTACTTTATCACGCGTAATATTGTAGATATGAGTTCGGCCGTCTTTGCTGGTATTGGGTATCACTTCTAAGCGCACCAGCGTATTTTTTGGTCCTCTAATTAACTTCACTGCATCATCAAGTCGCATGCCTACAATATCTTCAAATGCGCCTTTTTTTCCTTGAGCCACGCCGATGATCTTATCACCGGGTTTAAGCTGCCCCGCTTTTTCTGCGGGTCCACCCGTTACGACGCTGACCACTTTAGTATGTTCATCTTCTGACTGTAAAACCGCACCGATACCTTCAAGCGACAGACTCATATTAATATCAAAGTTTTCAGCCGTTTGAGGTGAAAAATATTGGGTATGAGGGTCGTAAATAGCCGTAAAAGCATTAATATAGGTTTGAAATGCATCCTCACTCTTGCTTTGATACAACCGCCTTAATAAGTTTTTATTACGTCGAACCAACTGATCAATAGCCTCTTTATTAGTCTTATTATTCAGTATCAGTGTTAACAAACTGTTCTTTAACTGTTTGTGCCAGAGCTTATGCAACGCCTTTTTATTTTTTGGCCAGGGGGCTTCCTTGCGATCAATGAGCAGTTTTTCATTGAGGTTGAAGTCAAATGCACTAGCACCTTTATTCAGTTCAGCCAACATAAAGCGTGCACGTTCTTCTGTGCGCTTTCGATAACGATTAAAAATAGCAAAGGCGGGCTTTAAGTTGCCATTTTTCAATGCTTTAGACAAGCCTTCTTTGTACGGGGCAAAGCCATTAATATCTTTCTGAGTAAAGAAGCTGCGATTAGGATCAAGGCGCTCAATATAACGATCAAAGGCTTTTTCCCCGCTTGCCTGATCAAGATTTACTTTACCATAATGATTCCTATCCAGAATTTGTACCGCATTCACACTAGCAATAGCCTGCTGAAGGTTAGCGCTAAGTTTAGGTAGGGGCTTATTTAAGTCTGGGGAGGCAGCAAATGCTGAGGAGGTCAATAAAATAAACGAGAGCAGTACCAGCGTCATCTGTCTAGCAAGCTGCAAAAACGATCTCATGTATGTTGAAGCCCCGTGTTATAGTGTCTATTAAGAATCCCTTTAGAACATCGTGTAGCTCAGCGGCTTTGCATAAAAGATCATAAGCAGCCCGTTACATAATGTCTTAGTCGATATAGCGCTAAATCATAATGAGTATAACTGTAGTCCGACTACCTATCATTTTGTTATAGCTTATTCCTATAACTTATTGATGCCGCAATGCGGCCTGTGCCACTTTTCTTATATAGCAAAAGGCCAGCAGTATGACACTCAATAAGAAACTCAAGCAGCAAAGGGTCATCCACTCCCTAGTTCGACTATTTTATACTAATCGTGACTGTTTATATATTGTCAACACAATGGTTGAGATAATTTATTAATAACTCAGGTTAGAATGGTAACTCTCTCAATTGGAAAAATTCATTCAGTATCGTGACTAATTCATAAGCATCTTTAGTTCCGGCCAGCTCACGAATAGAGTGCATAGCAAACGTAGGAAGACCAACATCCAGCGTTTTCAGACCCAACATACTGGCCGTTAATGGACCAATGGTGCTGCCACAGCCTAAGTCTGTTCGGGTGACAAAATGTTGTACCGGCGCATTGACTTTTTGGCTCAGTAAAGTAAATAAACTAATCGTTTCATCATTGCTGGCATAACGCTGGTTAGCGTTACTTTTTAGTACTACGCCTTTATTTATGATCGGTCCATGATTGCTATCATGACGACTATTATAGTTGGGGTGTATCCCATGAGCGTTGTCCGTTGAAATAAGCATTGACCGGCTCATTACCTGCGTTAGCCTCTCACCGGTGCCAACTATACGTTCCAATACATTTTTCAGGAAAGGCCCTTGCGCCCCTGTAGCTGATTGACTCCCTACTTCTTCATGATCATTACTAACTAGCAATGCTGTGGCATCCCCGTCTTTATGATTAATCAGTGCATAGAGCCCCACATAAGTACTCAGCAAGTTATCTAAACGCGCACTGGCAATAAAATCATCACGCAGACCAATGATAGCCGGGCGGTTTACATCATAGAAAGATAGATCAAACGCCATGACGTCTTGACAGTCTTTATTTCCCTGACTAATCAGTTGTTGCTTTAACGTATCCTTGAAGTTAACTTTTTCATTCTTAGCCATGGGGAATAAAATCGGTGGAATGTCAGTCTGGGGATTCACAGAATGTTTCTTATTTGCTTCTCGATTAAGATGAATGGCCAGATTTGGAATCACCGCAATAGCTTTTTCAAAATTGATCAGCTGGCTTGTTAATATGTTATCAGTAGACAGATACTGTACCCTGCCAGCCAAAGACAAATCCCGGTCAAACCATGGCGTCAGCAAAGCACCACCATAAACTTCAACACCCAATTGCAGGTAATTGTGTTTAGTAATTTCAGGCTGTGGTTTGACTTTTAGGCATGGAGAGTCTGTATGTGCACCGACCATGCGCATGCCTTTGTTATGATCACCGATACAAAAAGCCACAATGGAAGCATCATTTCGAGTTACATAGTAGCGCCCCTTACTTTTCAATGACCAGCTTTCACCTTCCAGCAACTTCTGAAAGCCATTGGCATCCAAAATATCACTCATATTTTTCACTGCATGATAAGGGGTAGGGGATGCATGGAGAAAATCAAGCAGTGCTTGGTTGAAGCTTTGTTGGCACATAACTACTTCCTGAAAAATAGACGACGTTCTAAATAATGCTTTAATAAAGAAGAATTATACCAAGCTTGCCTGCTAGCTTACACTGATAGGCATAGCATAAATACTATATTCAGGTGAATTCAAGATGTAGGATTTAGCCTATGAACATTGTCATTCATTCTGCCCTCTAATCAAGCCCTTATTTCTGGCAAAGTAACATCCAGAAAACACTTGATTTTCTCTTCGAGGTCCTTCGGGACAGATGACTCCCTTTAAGCGCTGATATTGACATAGCGCCAGCTTCAGAGCTTCTTCTCTGAATACTTTGATAGCGCACCTCAGATAGTGTTTAACAATCATAGGGAGATTCCTAAAAGGAGTGCCTCAGGTCAATTAAAGTTAGTCTGCCCACTCGTCGATGTAATCATTTTAGATAAAATAGGGTTATTGTGATGGTTGGGTTTTACAGGAGAATATTACGCATATTTAGCCGGGAAACGCCACCCAATACAAAAGAACCTTCTGATGGCAATGGCAAGGCCAGTGGACAAATTAAAGCAATCGACCCTGAACAAACCTATCTATCAGCTGCTGATAAAACGGCTTCTGCTTCATCCCTCCCCACTACATCGCTAATGCAACGCAAAGTCACTCATTTACTTCAACAGAAGCCTTCACGTGAGTTATACATCAGAAGCGGTGTTAACCCACAATCGGAACTCACCCAGCTCACGGCTGGTGAACTGCCTGTAGATTCCTCTTTGATCTTGGCCTATAAGTCAAAAGGTCTTGCAACAAATTTCAATGGCAAGGTCACTAGTAAAAAAGATCAAAAGCTCATTACATGTAGTCATTTAGCCTATGCCTTTGCCACCGGTGTATTCGGTGGAAAAATACAAGAGGGAACATCAGTAGCAAAAGGGGAAAAGTTTGCCGGCGTAGATTCACTAGATAAAATAGCCAGCCACCCCAGTATTCCTACCAATGAACAACTATACAACACACCAATATGGTCTGGTATTGCTAAAGAAGCGTATTATTTTGCAGGGCAGGCGATTGGGCTTTCTATCCACCGAGTCGCTCAACAGTTAAGCTATGAGGGGGATAGCAAGCACTATCTAGTTCATTCAGAAAATCACACCATGGCTTTAGCAATAGAGCGCCTAGCAGATTCGAGTTTCAAATTGGCTTTTTATGACCCTAACGAAACTATACGAGTGCAGCAGATAGTTGTATCGAATCTGGAAGCATTAAAAAAGATCACTATTAAAGATCTTATACCTGATTCAAATGATGCAGCTCAATATTTATTAGATGCTGCCCATGGCGGCTTATTATATTCCACGGATACTGTAAAAAAAGCAAGTGATGCACAGATTAAAATAAATGGAAGTATCAACGCTAGCATCATGCATTTATTAATACGGCATGGCCACCTAGGAAATCAAGATACAAAAGACTGCATGTATAAACAGCTTCAGCTCCAACTTAATAGTAACGATCAAGGGCATCTAGAACGTATCTTTTGGGGAAAAACTACAGATAGCAGTCCGCCTGCTCTTTTTTGGGCACTGCAAAATGGGCATCCAGAGACTATCACGGCTTTCTTTGAAGGCATAAAAAGTTTAGGCCTAGACGATGATAAAGCGTTTCTGAAGGGTTTAGTGATAGCAGAAAGAAAAGACGAAACCCCTGGCCTGTTTATGGCAATGCACTTTGGGCATCCAGAGACTATAACGGCTTTCTTTGAAGGCATAAAAAGTTTAGGTCTAGACGATGATAAAGCGTTTCTGAAGGATTTAGTGACAGCAGAAAGAAAAGACGAAACCCCTGGCCTTTTTGTGGCAATGCAAAATGGGCATCCAGAGACTATCACGGCTTTCTTTGAAGGCATAAAAAGTTTAGGTCTGGACGATGATGAAGCGTTTCTGAAGGGTTTAGTGACAGCAGAAAGAAAAGACGGAACCCCTGGCCTTTTTGTGGCAATGCGAAACGAGAATCCCAAGGTTATCGAAGCTTTCTTTAAAGGCATAGAAAGTTTAGGTCTTACAGGTGATACAAAATTTCTGAAGGGTTTAGTGACAGCAGAAAGAAAAGACGGAACCCCTGGCCTTTTTGTGGCAATGCGAAACGAGAATCCCAAGGTTATCGAAGCTTTCTTTAAAGGCATAGAAAGTTTAGGTCTTACAGGTGATACAAAATTTCTGAAGGATTTAGTTACAGCAGAAATAAAAAATGGAGCCTCTGGCCTTTTAATAGCACTGCTCTGTGGGTGCCTAAAACCCATTAAAGCGCTATTTACCGGTGTAGAAAATCTAGACATGAGTGATCAAGAGAAAAATGACCTTTTAAAAAACCCATTATGGATGAGTTATTCTGGCATTCAAGGTGCATTGCAAAAGGAAAAAGAAACAACAGTAGCCACTTACCTTAACTTGATGATGGAGAAAAAATTTATCACTTCCGAAACGCTGAACAATGCTTTGAGCGAGGTAGTTAGTAGCAACCAACTGACTTTAAGACAACTAGCGTCTTATTTTACCAATATGATTAAGCATAACCGCGCAACCGTTGGTGAGCTTGAAAAGCTATATGAACAATCACTTAAAAACAGCAAGCGCTATAATACAGATGAGCTAAGTTTATTTTGGGATTACTTAAAAAATATACGTACTTGATTTTATGCCGCTCATATTTGCCTATTTAAAAATAAAGACGCCGATGGAAAAGAATAACATCATGAAGACAAAAGGTTATCTTTTCAAAGATAATCCGGTTCACTAACAATGGATACTCTTTGATGTATTGAAACACTGCCTGCTGATTATTCTGATTATTTATCAATGTTCTATCGTTTATGGTTGCCATCTTCAGAGCGTGTAAGAAGCTTTCCACACGGGTGTTGTCCCAACAATCAGCTTTTCAGCTCATACTTTGTGGCATCTTATATTTAGCTAGCAATTTGCTAAATACTGCCTTGAGGCTAAGGCTTTGCTTATTATCCAACATGAACTGAAACCGCTCTACTGCTAGTTTTTCGCGAAGTAGGCTGCCGTGTTTTTAATCTATTGAACTCTGTTTTATTCTCTACCAACTGACGATTTAGGCGAGCGTTTTCTGTTGTAAGCTCTTTTTCCAGCAGGCTAACCGATGGCTTCTTCTTGGTAGCGCTCATTATTCATCTCAGATAGTGTTTAACTATCATAGCTAGGTGCCCAGACGTAGTGCCTCAGATCTCATTTTGAGATGACAGGATAACATATTACACAATGCATTAGTGGCTCAAATGCAGTAACTGAGGCAACCTTAGCTTATCGTTATCATACCCGTTGTGACCTAGGTTAAATGCTAACTAGGCATTAGAGCTGATATTTCTCATTTCTAAACATTGAAAAAAATGTCGAACAAGGCAAAGACGTGTCAATACAAATATGGTATCGAGTGCATCGTCGTAATTATCTGCTATCCTTTTTTTTTGCTAAAGCAGAATCAATGTATGAAATTTTATGAAAAAAAGTAGAAATAATCTGTAACAAAGAGCCTTTTTCTTCTTGGCACTTTGTTCTTCATACTTTTCAATATTTACAATAGCCGAATCGCAAGGTGCGTTTTAATCATCAGGGACTAAAGTATCAAGAAGACTAAGCACAGTGGTTGATTATAGGCATTGATAAAGAGATACAAGGCATTACATTCAAGAATAGGAACTTTATGGCTCATCATCTTAAGCTAAAAGTCATCACAACCCTCAGTGCAACATTAGAATTTTATGACTTTACGCTACTGATTTTTCTTGCACAAGTATTTGCTGTCCAATTTTTTCCAGAAATATCCGGTGTAAGTGGGATCATGCCAGTATTAATGATCTTTTTTGCGGGTTATCTTGCTCGTTTCGTTGGGGGCGTATGGTATGGGCATGGCGGTGATACTGGTGGTAGAAAGCATTATTACATGTATTCCATTATCTTAATGTCCATCAGTACATTAGGTATTGCATTGCTGCCCAGTTACAATAGCTGGGGGATTATGGCGCCTCTCAGCCTTTTACTCTTAAGGGTATTACAAGGGCTTTCACTAGGGGGAGAAATTCCTGGAGCTGTTGTTTATGCTGCAGAATATTCTGAAAATCATAGGCGTGGATTCGCTACAGGACTTGTCGTCAGTGGCGTAACATTAGGGAATGTGTTGGCCAGTTTAGTGGTAAGTCTATTGTTTAACTGGTTTGGCAATGATGCAGTTTATGAGTGGGCGTGGCGCCTAGCCTTCGGTATGGGTTCAATTTTGGGTTTAATTAGCCTGTGGGTTAGGTTTTCATTGCAGGAAACACCTGTTTATGCAACATTACCTACTCGAAAAAAACGATTATGGCCCAGTATTCATATCATTAAAACTCAAAAATTAAGTTTGCTTAGGGGGCTATTTTTATCAGGTGTACCTGCAGTTGTTATCTCAACATTATTTTTTATGCCAAGATACCAGACATATTTTCTTCATATACCCGAACAGACCACTTTCAAAATAAGTACCCTTGCTTTCTTTCTTCTTGCTGTTATGGCGCTGGTTATGGCTATTATTTCCGATAAAATAGGACGATTATTATTAATACGCTTTGGTTCGTTAGCGCTTGGAATTATTTTTCCCTTATGCATAGCTTTTCTTGTCGATCATCAGTTGTCACCCTTTATGGCTTTATTACCAGTGATTATTGCTTCCTCAATGATTATGGGCGTTTATGAAGTAGCGATGCTAGAGCTTTTTGCTACTGAAATACGATATTCAGGTATAGGTATTTGCCATAATTTGGGTTTTTGCCTTTTTGGGGGGTTAACTCCACTTTTCCTAGAATGGTTGTGTGAAAAAGGTTACTTATTAGCTCCAGGTATTTGGGTAGGGTTAATCAGTATAGGGTTATTTGTTTTGACTTATCGCTGGCAAGATAAATACCGTCATACATTGATAGCTATTTAATAAGCTAGTAGTGTATTGCGTAATTAATTTATACCCAAGTGAATTCAAGATGCAGGATTTAACCTCTGGAGATTGTTGTTAATTCTGCTCACTAATGAAGCCCCTATTTCTGGCAATATAACATCCAGAAAGTGCTTGATTTTCTCTGGGAAACCTTTCGGTTTAAAAAAATAGTTGTTATTTCTTTTATGCTCATTTATCACCTCCCAAAGTTGCTCGATCGAATTCAGATGCAAGATGGTAGGTAGTGAAGCTTTATTCTCAGCTCCTCACCCCCTACCCCTTTGAGCAGTGATAACTCGCACCATAAAGAATCCTATACTGGTGACCATTTTCAATGGCTACCAGTATAGGAAGTGCAATCAGGCAATAAGCTAATTCTTCGCTAAACGACAGTATTAGCAGTAAAATGATTGAGTATTTTAGTGACCTCATTAATACGCTGTTCAAAGCTAGCCTTGCAAGCCCTTTCTTTGATGGTATGATCGCCATCACCAAAAGGCCCAAAGCCATCAAGCGTTGGAATACCCACGCTTGATACAGTATTAGCATCACTGACGCCTCCACGCTTTTCAGTCAATAATGGATAACCCAAAACAGTCTCTATTTCTTTTAATAACTGCTGTTGTTTTTCCGTTTGCTCCATCACTTCTCGTTGAATGCCGCCACTCATTGTTGCACTAACACCCAAAATACTTTGATTTGCTACTAACTTTTCGATTGCACATAATACCCTATCTCTCTCGGTAGCAGAGGTAAAACGAAATTCAACAACCAGCTGAGCATGAGGTGATATGGTATTAGCTCCAAGGCCACCTTTCATCTTACCAGCATTAACTGTTGTACCTGCTTTTAGATCAGTTAAATTGGTGAGGTGGATTAATGTCTGTGCCGCTGCCAAATTGGCATCACAGCCTTCAATGTATTTATTACCTGCATGAGCGGCTTTGCCAATAAAATCAATAACAAGTGTCGCCACACCTTTACGGGCAATAACAACTTCATTATTTTTACCTGCTGCCTCAAAAACAAGGCAGGCGTCGTAATTTTTTGCAAGATCAGTAGTCAGACTTTTGCTATCATCACTACCTGTCTCTTCATCACTCACTAACAGCATGTCAATATTTTCAATAGAGCCATACTTTGTATGGATAGCTCGTAATGCAGTTAGCGCAACATAGTTGCCGCCTTTCATATCACATACGCCTGGCCCATAAATCCAATGCTGATCCTCATGAAATGATTTAAATGTGTTCTCAGGAAATACCGTATCAAGATGGCCCAGCAGTAATATGCAACGCCCCTCACGCCTTGACGTGGTGAAATGCAGGTGATCACCAATCTTTTCTCGGCGATGGCGGTGCGTAGTATATCCCAAGCTTTCCATCCAAAGGGTAAAAATACGACCATATTCATCGACACCCACTTTATTTTTTGTATAGGAATTGATCTCAATGGTTGAGCAAAGTTCTTTAAAATCCACTTTTTTATTTCATTATCTGAGGTGAAAGAGCTGCTAAATCCTGTCAAGGCAAGCGAGAAGCATTCACGATCGTACTATATTCCCAGTCACTATTTTTATCATTTTTTACCCTAAAATTGATATAAATCAAAAGCCAGTAAGTTTGTTTATTTTTTTCATTAACAATGATTGTACAGCTAAGTATGTTTACGTTGACTGATAGGCAGTATCACAAGCGTTATTTCCAAAAATAACATTGGCTTGCGATGATCTTATATTATACAACAATCGTTGTTCATATTTAATCTAAAAAATATACTTACAGGAATTGATCATGTCTAAGTACACCGTTGGACTCTGGTTATACCAGAATGGTGGAGGTGAGGCCATCCAACGTAAACTTATTGACCGTTTAAGGGAAAGAGATATAGGCGTCATCTCTGGGTTGGACTTAGCCCAAGCTATGGCTCATAAAGGCTCTGTTGTTTGCAATGGTGTTGTCATGGAAGACCTAGATCTATTTTTCTCTTACAACGCAGGCCAACAAACACAATACCAGATGTACCTTTATGAAATGCTTGATCGTTTTATTCCTACCATTAATAATTTCCAGTCTTTTGCACTAACGGAAGATAAATTTAAAACCTCACATTTATTGCGTCGTCACGGCATTAATACACCTGACTACTGCCTCTGTCGTCGCAATAATCTTGATGCGCTTAGAACCAGCATGATCGACTGGGGCGGCCGAGCTGTCTATAAACCAACTGATGGCTGGGGTGGAACCGGTATTGTACGCCTTGAAAGTGAAGCAGCTCTTGGTATGCTACAACCCTTTATCAATCAGCTACAAACACAGCACTTCTTTGTTGAACGCTATATTGTGAATGACCATAGTGACTACCGTATTGATGTAGTTGATGGTGAATTTATCGGCTGCTATGGGCGAAAAGCACCTAAAGATGACTGGAAGACAAATATCACTAGTGGTGGCAGCGTCATTATTCGAGAGCCTAATGATCAGGTTATTGAACTGGCTATTAAAGCAGCTAAAGTAACCGGACTGGAAATTGCCGGAGTGGACCTTATTTATGATCAAGAACGTGAAGAATATGTTGTTTTAGAAGTTAATGGTATCCCCGCATTTGCAACACCAGAGCAAGAAGGATTTGGGCTTAACTTTAATGAATGCAAAATCGAAAAAATTGCCAATCTAATTGAACGTAAAATAATCGTTAAAAAAACATATGAAAAGCCAGCAGAAGTGAAGGAGCTTATCTATGCAGCAAGCTAACGACAGGTTGCCCAAAATAGGACTGCTCTACCTTGACCACGTGCTACGTTTTTTTGATGAGTCTAATTTTAAAGGTTGGACAAATAAAATAGAAACTGTTGTATATCACTGGGGCAATGATAAACAACGATTTATAGAAGAAGTTAGACAAAAAAAAATCGATATCCTTATTGGTAATGTACCAGCTACTGCTTATGAGTGCTTTAGAGAAATAGAGCGAGAACTACCCGATGTTCAGTTTATTCCTTCTATGGATACCCAGTTTGCCAATAAATCAAAAGAGAATGTAACTCACTTTTGTGAAAAATATTGTTTGCCAATACCCTCAACACATATTTTCTATGAAAAGAAGCAAGCTGATGCATTTCTGAGAAACACAATATACCCAAAAATCATCAAACGCTCTTACGGTCCTTCTAATTATGGTGGTTACTATGTTCATAAAGTGGATAATGAAGCAGAAGCACACTCATTATTAGCAGAAAAAAAATATTATCCAATTTATCTACAAGACTTTATTCCTATGAAAGCGGATATCCGAGTCATGCTTATTGGCCATAAGCCTGCCTGTGCTTTTTGGCGTCGACCGCCTGAAGGTGAGTGGCTAACTAATACCTCTCAAGGCGGCAGCATGGACTATATGCATGTTCCCGAAGAAGCTCTGGAACTCGCTGTTCGTGCATCAAAGGCTGCTAATGCCGAATATTGGGCCTGCGATATTGCTGTAAGTTTTGATGATGAGTACCGTATCTTAGAATGTGCGACAGCATTTGCGGCCTTTCCATATATCCGTGACTGGATTGGTCAGTATCTCATTTGGAAACTTTCTTCTGGGATGATGCCTTGTCCAAATATTCCGCTTTACAGCTGGGAAGAATTAGGAAAACTGTCATCTTCTGTACTGCGCACTATGCGCTATATTACCTTTAATCAGCACCATGAGGCTTATTCAATCTCCGAAACAGGTGAAACATTCCACCGCATAGATAGCAATGGTTACCCTATTATTCAGACCTACAGCCGCCATAGTGAAGAATGGCCAAGCGAGGTGTGGAATCGACAAGATAATTATACTTCGCTAACAACTGGAGAGAAAAATGCTTCCACCAATGTAGATGCTGCCAATACTGAAATAGATCCTAATGTAGTAACATCTGTTACTGCAGATGAACAACATATCTGCTATCAGGCTACTGATACAGGTATCGAAGATATTGCAATACCTGTCACTATTAATCAAGTTACAACCAAGGCAAGCCCTTCATCTACAGCACCGCCTAGCTCTCTTTTATCTGAAAGTCGAATGATCGAGTTACTGACCAGTGCCCGAGGCATTAGCAAAAAGCTTGCTGAGATGATTTTGAACACCTTGGGTCTACAAGGGTTAACTGAAGCATTGCAGAAAAACCCTGAAAAACTCACTCAAATTAAAAATATCAAAGCTAAAAGGCTGGCTAACATCATGGAATCCTGGGAAGCACACCTAAAAACATCTTAATTGAATTGTATTAGCCGCCTCTCATACCCTTTCAATAGCATAAAAATCACAATCAGTCAGCTAATATCAACGCATTAAGGCTGACTTTTAGGTGATAAAGGAAAACAGTAATTAGCATATGCTTATCAAATATCCGAGCTAGTTAATGGCTTTCACCCTTGAGAATAGGGTAATCTCAGTAACAGCTTAAACAGCATCCATGAGTATGACTATAAATTAGTATATAAACTATAAAGAAGCCGTTTAAACCTTATACCTTGGGTCAATGGCTTTAACAGGCTCTAAAGGTTCTGATGCAGTTCACTGCAATATTGTGACTGATCTCATCTATAAATATTTAATAATTAAAAGCATCTGGTCTTATGAAGCAACAATACATTTCTTATCAAGAAACTATAGATTTTCTTAAACACTCTATGGGAGAGCATCCGAACCTTATCAGACTGGAAAGCATAGGTGAAACATGGGAAGGCCGTCACATTATGATGGTGACTATCTCTCAGGACGTAGCTTATGCAAATGAAAAACCTGCCATGTTATATACTGGAACTATCCATGCTAGAGAATGGATAGGTATAGAATTAGCAACAACATTTGTAAAACATATCATTAAAAATTACAAAAACGATCCCAGAATATTAAAAGCCATAACCCGAAATACATTATACATGGTGCCATGCTTAAATCCTGATGGATTCGAATACTCAAGACGACATTTCTCGTTCTGGCGTAAAAATCGCCGTGATAATGGCGATGGTACATTTGGGGTCGATCTTAATCGAAATTTTGCAGTGAGATTTCGTAAAGGAACAGACCCTAGTTCAAATACTTATGGTGGTCCAGAAGCCTTCTCAGAACCTGAGACGAGAGCAATTAAAACATTTGTTGATAATCATAAAAATATTACTATAGCCCTTGATTACCACTCACAAGGGAATGTTTTTTTCCCTGCCCATAAATTCAATCATGAAGAGGAAATTGAAAGTGCAGATTTGAATATACTCTGTGCTAACATGGCCAGCGAAATAAGAAAAGTCACTGGGCGTCAATATGGTATTCATCGAGGCAAGCCCCCTTTTAATTTAATACATGGTAGTGGCCGTGAGTATTACTACAGCAAGGGTATTATTGCAACTGTCGTTGAGGTGGGCACTCGGAACATACCCGACTATCTAGTTAACATGTCCCAAAGTGTTGATGAAAATATTCCAGCTCTAATTTATGCTTTAGAATCAGCCATTAACCATTCTAAACATGCCCCAGCTAGAATAGAAAACTTTATCTCTGATAATATTAGCGCGTCTGAGCTCACGCTGAACTGGGAACACGAGAGTGAGGCTGATATCTATTTTGAAATATACCGCAGCGAGCAAGCCAAAAGTCCCTGCTCAGCGGATAGCTGTATAGCTGTTACTCGCTCATTATCCTATACTGATGTCCAACTCAAAAGTGGACAGCGCTATTTTTACAATGTCTGTGCTGTTGATCGTGTTACAGGCATTAAATCTCCCTTTGCTCCCTCTCTAAAAGTAAGAACTTTGCTTGCTAATGATGAATTCCTTCATACACTATTCCCTGCTAGGCGAGATGTTGGTTATGTTGGTGCGCAAACACTCTCTTTGAACAGTAAGCACTTTGGGTACAACTCACTTTTTGTAGGCGTCAACCGTAACAAAGGTTGCTGTTATGGCGTCGTTGTTTTCAATCTCGATAATGTACCTGCTGATGCACAATTGAGAAAGGCTGCATTTTCTCTTTACCCAATGAATCGTGTAAATGCCAAAATAGAGAAGTACGGCGAATGGTCGGTGTCTATTTTGGATGCCCGTGGCATTAATGATATCACTTGCTATGAACAAATCAGTAAAGCGCAAGTTGTACAAACCTTAGGAGATGCTATTGAGTCAGACCGTTTGACACAGGGCATTTGGACTGAATGGCTATTTACTGCTGTTGAACGTCGTATATTGCAACAGCAAATAGATAAAGGACGTTTAATTCTTCGTATAGAAGGCCCTGATACACTTCCGATGGGCAATGATTCTCAAATAATGCAATTTGATATTGGCTATGGTCGTTTTGGTGGGGGCATTCATTATCGTCCTAGTTTAGAAATTATTTATACCCGTGCCAGTAAACGCTTAAGTCTTGAGCCTACTGCCATTCATGCAATCAGCAAAAAAGAAGTTACTGCGGGCTCGCTAAGATCTGGCTTTGATGAAAATGGAGATAAAGTTTACGGGCACTTAAGTTTTACACTTGAAAGCTTACCTGAATCAGATCAAACGGTTATCACATCAGCTTATGTGCGGCTAAGAACAAAAAACCAGCTAAAAACCCACAAAGATATCCGTTTTACTATTGAAATGGCCGAGCTTGAAGAACTCAATTATCTAAACGTGCAAAATCGTCAGCAAATCGAATACATAGGTTATGAAGTTAGCAATGCTCAATTGCGAGAAAAACCCAATCATAGCTTTATGTTTGACAGTTATTGTAGAAAAATTCTTGAGGACTTGCATGCAGAAAATAGACACGTTTATTTAGTGCTAAGACCAACGACACCATCTAAAGAAAAAAATTATCTGATTAATTGGCATGATGAAGGTGATATTTATCAGGCACAGCTTGTGATTGAATACATTAAGCGTCGTAAATACGTATTACCAGCACCAGCAGAGCTTTCAGCTATCGTTGATAACGATAAGGTAAAATTGACATGGACAAACCCCACACATAAAGATTTTGTTGGCTGCTATGTGGTACGTAACAGATTTCACCCACCCCGCTCTCCGCTTGATGGCGTTAAACTCTATGGCGGACCTGATGAATATACTTATGATGATTTTGGCAATCCTAATATTGAAAAATATTACTCAATATTCAGCTACGATAATGTACCTAATTATTCAGCACCCTCTTCTTTAAAATTCAGTATTGATGAAAGATTACCTTTGATTGAAGATGAAGTGCTGGAAACGCAGGAGGAAGAGGAAGAACGCTTAAGCCGCGAAGAAAGCCAAAACCACGAGGTTATTTGTTAAGATGTAATAGTCTAGATCTAGGTCTAACCTGACAGTTACCGATTTTTTGTATGTACCTGTCAGGTCACATTGCAATCATAAGCAAACATAGATAACTCCTAGCGAAGCGCTAGATCATCCTGAATAACTCTCGGAGTTATGAATACCATTAGTTCACTTTTATCATCAGAACTGGCTTTTTTTCTAAACAATGCACCAATATAAGGAATGTCGCCAAGCAATGGTACTTTGTGGACTTCTTTTTTCTTAGTTTGTTTGAATACGCCACCTAAAACGACAGTTTCTCCATCTTCTACTAGCACTTGAGTAGTTATCTCATTTTTATCAATAATGGGCACACCATTAGGTGCTGATCCTGTTGTATCATCATTAGTAACTTTAATATCCATAATCACACGCCCCTCAGGAGTAATTTGAGGGGTAACCTCCAACGATAGCAATGCATCATGAAAAGAAACCGTTGTAGCACCGCTAGATGATGCCTCAGTATAAGGTATTTGTTTACCCGCTTTGATCAGCGCCGTTTGCTTATCTGCTGTAACCACCTTAGGCTGAGAAATTACTTCACCTCCGCCATCACTTAATAATGCTGAAAGTTCCAAATTCAGTAATGTTCCATTGGTGACAAAACCAATACCTAGACGAGCTGCTGTATCGCCAGCTACGCCAAGGTCTGTAAACACATTATTTCCTCGAAATGTTGTTTCAATATTATCTACTATAAAGCCTTCATTATTAACAACCGTCTCGCCTTCTTTAAACTGAAAACCAGAATTACCCCCACCAGCGATAATTAATT
The DNA here is from genome assembly GCA_028728195.1 of Endozoicomonas sp. (ex Botrylloides leachii). Taxonomy (GTDB): domain Bacteria; phylum Pseudomonadota; class Gammaproteobacteria; order Pseudomonadales; family Endozoicomonadaceae; genus Endonucleibacter. Next base: position 15,096 of record JAQYUY010000053.1, on the reverse strand, counting down.
TATTGTTACTGGTATTATTAACTCCCCCACTCCATTTCACGCCTAACTGCTTACTAAAGCTAGAACTTAACGTAACAATTCTTGCCTCAATTAGCACTTGTCGAACAGGGATATCCATCATGCTTAATAATTCACGAATTTCATCAAGTTTGGTTTGAGTATCCTTAATCAATAAACTATTGGTTCGCTCAACCACTTGAACTGAACCTTGTTCAGTTAATAAGCTTTCTCCATTCTCTCCCGAAAGCACGGCCGCTAATTCAGCTGCATCCGCATAATTTATTTGCACAAGATCCGTATAAACCGGTGATAATTCACGAATCTGCTTCTCATTTTCCAATTGTTGCTTCTCTCTCGCTGCAATTTCTTCAGCAGGAGCAACCGTCAGGATATTACCTTCAAGCCTTTTATCCAGCCCCTTTGCCTGAAGTACAATATCCAAAGCATGATCCCAAGGCACATTCTTTAACCGTAAGGTGACACTGCCTGTTACCGTATCTGATGCAACTAAATTCAAATCAGTAAAATCAGCAATCAGCTGAAGCACTGCTCTTACTTCAATATTCTGGAAGTTCAATGACATTTTCTCGCCTTTATAAGACAAGGCATTTCTTTTTTTAGCACTATTCGCTGATAATGCCGTTTTGACACTAATGGTCAGCTTATTATCTGTCTGATACGCAAGGTAATCATAATTACCTTTAGGCTCAATATTAATAATCGTTTCGCCACTTTCTACCTTGGCATCAATGTAATGAACAGGTGTACCAAAATCGATAACATCCAATCTATTCCTCAATTTATCTGGTAAAATATCACCTTTAAACTGAAGTCGAATTCGACCAGAAACTTCATTGATATCCATCGGGATATTGCCATTAGAGAGCGTTAAAATTACATTACCTTCGCCTTCTTTTCCCCTTTTAAAGTCAATCAACGTAATTTCATTGTCTTGGTATGGGCTGCTTAAAGTAGGCGACACGCCATAAGCTGCGGCAAGTTTTGGTTCATACTTGTAGGGCATTGACTTTGCAGGTCCACCACCAGACTTAGTGGCCGGATCGCCACCAATAGCAATATAAAGCGCATTACCTGATCGTCTGCTAGTAAAGCCAGTAGGAGATTTTTGCTTAACAACCAATCGTGTCCTGTTTCCTGACTGTACCACTGTCACACTTTCAGCAGCATCAAAACCCAACTCATTATATTTATTTAATGCGCTGCTTGTATCAGACAGGTCAATAGATAATCTGGGAGGTTGCTCAATACTGTATCCTTTAGCTATGGGAGGTGAACCATCAAATAATAATTTGAGCTCCACCACGCCATCAGGTTGGGTTACAGCCTTCATATCCTTAAGCACAGCACCCCGAGCAAAGAATGGCAGAGAAATTAGAAGAAAAGAAATGACAAACAAACGTCTATACAAACATTGCCGAGGCTTGTTATTCATTAGGCTTACCCACAAACGGATTTACGATTGTGGTGTTAATCGGCAGAAATGGGAAAAAAATTATACCACTCAAAAGCTATTTTTTATCAGAATGACTTAAAGGTATCCGTCGCAAACGTTCAACCCATAGCTCAGCTCCAACAGGCATTATTTCCACTAATTGAATTTCTTCTTCGTTTATTGATGTAATACGGCCATGATTGCGACCAAGATAATCACCTTCCTTGACCCTGAATACACGGTTGTTGTTACGAACCAAACCCCAATGACTTTTATCTATACTGACATACCCCACCATAGAAAAAGAAGCGATAGGAAACTGCTCAAGGTGGTGCTTGACTCTGTTTCTATCCGGCCTGATGCTTCTATCAAACTGTTTCTTTTCTAAAGCTATCTTGGGCGGTTCAAAGGGACTCCTTAAAGCAGAGGCACCATAGCTAGCTACTTCGAAAGCTTCATGCGTCGGAATAGGCTCAATCTCACCCACCGGTTGAGATCTTGCTTGCTGCATAAATAAATCGAGATCATGTATACCTTTATCTTCAGAGCAACCCACAAGAAAAATAAACAATGGCACCAATAGGAGTAGAACTTTCATCGCCCTCCTCCAGTATCCCTATAACGATATGTCTTGGCCAAAATCTCCATTGCGAGTGTGCCACTACCACTCTCAGGCTTAATGGATAAATCATGTAATGTAACTATGCGAGATAATGCCGCTGTACCACTGATAAAGTTACCAAAATCATGGTATGTTCCTTTTACTAAAATGCTAATAGGCAACTCAATATAGAATTCATTAACCAGCTCTGGCTTTAATCGAATGTGCTCTACCTGTAAACCAGCACCTCTGGCCGTATAAGTAATATCATCTAATAATCCAGGTACTTCAGTATCACCCGGTAACTGCCTGAGCAAGGCTCCAAAATAGGTTTCCATCTCCTTCATCTGTTTTACATAATGGTCAAGATGAGCAGCATCTCGCGCCTTTAGAATATACTTATCTTTTAATTTTTTCTCTTTAACTTCCACTCGACCAGACACCGCAAGCAAGTCTGTTATATGAAACTGATAACCAAGAATTAAAGTAATGACAAAACCTATTCCACAGAAAACCGCCTTAATGGAATCAGGCCAGTCACCGATATTTTCAAAGTCAAGGCTATTAATATCTAATTCGCTTAGATTTTTAAGGGAATCGAGAATGCTCATAATGATGATTCCCCTTCATTATTAGGTTTTACTTTAATAAAATTAAGATCAAATTCATTTAACCGCTCACCCTCATCATTTACTTTACGAACGGCTGTAAGGTTGGGGTTAGTGAACCATTGAGAAGCATCTAACTGGCGCATTAAAGCAGCCACTCGGTTATTGGACTCTGCAATACCTACTAATGAAATAAGGTCCCCTTCAATTTTAAGCGTTTTAAAATAAATACCTTCTGGAACAACACGCGCTAACTGATCAAAAACCTGAACAATAACAGACCGGTTACCCTGCAATCCCTTAATAACATCCATCCGCTCCAATAATAAAATTTTCTTGGCTTTAATATCCTTGATAGCCACTATTTTTTTTTCAAGCTGAGTAATCTCATTATTCAGATACTGATTTCTTATTTGTTGCGTATTAATAGCACTATTAATAAATCTATCAATAATAAAAAGAGTTACCAGAGCTAATAAGATAGCGCCACAAAATATACCAAAAAATACTTTCTTCCTTAATTCTCTAAGCTCCTCCCGCCATGGAAGTAAGTTGATTTTTGCCATCAATCAAAACTCCGCATGGCAAGCCCGCAAGCAATCATTAGTGCAGGCGCTTCTTTTTTCAGGTTTGCAGCATTCACTTTTCTGGATAAAGACATATCTGCAAAGGGATTAGCTATAACCGTATCTGTAGCCAAGTTTTTCTGCAAAGCTTCAGCTAAACCTTGTACTGATGCAGTACCGCCACTGAGAATAACAGCATTGACCTGATCATATTCACTAGATGAATAAAAAAACTGAAGAGATCGAGAAATATGTTGAATAACTGACGTTCGAAAAGGATCGAGCACTCTGTGCTCATAGTCATCAGGTAGCTGATTATTTTTCTTTGCACGCTCAGCCTCAACAGGCGTCATATCATAGGTTTTCTCAATGTTTTCAGTAAGTTGCTGGCCGCCAAAAATTTGTTCTCTTGTATAAATTGTCTTCCCTTTTTGCAATACATAGAGAGAAGTACTAAAAGCACCAATATTAACAACAGCAATGAGAGGATTTATCTCATCTGTAGTTACTTGTCCTTCTACCAGTGAAAAAGCTCTTTCCATTACTAAAGCCTCTACATCCACAACGGATGCCTCAAGCCCAGCAATAGCTAATACCTCTTCTCTTAGTTCAACATTTTCACTGCGACAAGCTGCCAACAAAACGTTGGCACGCTGAGGGTTATCAGCACTTAAAGATTGAACTTCAAAATCAATAGCAACTTCGTCAAGAGGATAAGGAACATACTGATCAGCTTCGACAACAATTTGCGCATCCATTTCACTATCACTAAGCGACGCATCCATTTCTATTAGTTTAGTGATAACAGCCGCACCAGAGACTGCAATCGCTGCTTGCTTTAAACGGGAACCAGATCGAGTGAGGGCTTTCTCAATAACTTTGCCGACAATTTCTGTATCGTGAATATTATTCTCTACAATGGCACCATCAGGTAAACATTCTGACCCAAAAGCTTCCACTCGGTAGCCTGTGCGGCTAAGACTCAGTTCAATTAACTTTATCGCCGTTGAACTAATATCCACGCCAAGAAATATTTTGTTTTTCTTCTCAAACAGTGCAAACACTGAAAAAAATCCTTTTCTTCAGAGATTAAAAAAGGTGATGCCTGAAATACAAATTATACTACCCTCTAATTTTCATTAAATATCACGATCTTGATTTACGCAATTATCAAGAAGCATCTATCGATGCTTAATCAGCTCTTAAGTTTTACATGCTCTTATGTCAACCTGACCCGTAACCCTTTATAATGGCACTTTGTCCTCTATAAATAGGCTGCATACAATGTACTAAAGCACTTTGGTTATTAGCATGGATAATCTCTTGCTGATGCTGAGTTAACAGTTTGATATGAGTTGCTGAGCTTTGTATCGCCAATCGCACTGAGTGTTCTATGATTCTAAGGGCTAAGAACGCTGTCAGATATAGAGCAAGTATTGCAGCGGTAATAAAGAAAGCCACGTTGGGTAGGAAATATTGACTGCATGAAACGATCGGTAAAACTATTACGTTTTTTAACATGGTCTGCACTGGCATCTATAAGCAGCTTGTGTGTTATTGCTGCTAGTGGCTTTCTGTACCTGAGCCCATCGCTACCTGCGGTTGAGTCGCTCAAGGATTTTCATATGCAAACACCTTTACGAATCTATTCTCGTGACAAAAAGTTGATTGCTGAGTTTGGTGAGAAACGTCGACAACCCATTCATTTTGAAGACGTGCCTAAAGATATGACGCATGCCTTTATGGCTGCCGAAGATGATCGTTTTTATTCCCATCCAGGTGTTGACCCTATTGGCTTGCTCAGAGCCACTGTACAACTTATATCGAGCGGGCATATTCAGTCCGGTGGTAGCACCATTACTATGCAGGTAGCTAAAAATTTTTTCTTGAGCCGTGAGCGCGTCTTCTCAAGAAAGTTCAATGAGATCTTATTAGCTCTACAAATTGACAGAGAGCTATCAAAAGATGAAATCTTTGAGCTTTACCTAAATAAAATCTACCTAGGAAACAGAGCTTATGGTGTAGAAGCTGCTGCACAAGTCTATTACGAGAAGTCAGTCAATGAGCTCTCTCTGGCGCAGATAGCCATGATTGCTGGATTACCTAAAGCGCCATCTCGATACAACCCTATTAATGATCCTGAGCGTGCCGTACAGCGCCGAAATTGGATTCTTAGTAGAATGAAAGAGCTCGGCTATATTTCTAATGCACAATATGAACAAGCCTCCATTCAGCCAGTAACTGCTCGCTACCACAGAATTAAGATCGATGTTCAAGCCCCTTATGTTGCCGAAATGGTGCGACAGGAAATGGTCGAACGCTTTGGTGATGATGCCTATACAGAAGGCTTCAAAGTCTATACAACCATTGATAGTCAGCTTCAAGAAGCAGCTAATACGTCTGTTACTGATGGCTTAATGGCATACAACGAGCGGCATGGTTATGTTGGCCCTATCAGCAACCTTAAAGAACAAGGTCAGACCAATGAAGAGCAGTGGCAGAATACCCTGAACAAAATGCGCTCTATCAGTATTTTACAGCCCACTGTTGTGCTTGATGTGGAAGATAAACAAGTCTCTATATTGCTTAAAAATGGGCAGCACAATCAAATTGATTGGGATAACCTGAAATGGGCAAAAAAATTCCTGAATGTTAACGCCTATGGCTACGCTCCTAAGGATGCCGAAGAGATTCTACAGGCGGGTGACTTGATTTGGGTACGCAAGATGGCTGATGGGCTTTACCGCCTCGCTCAAGAGCCTGAGGCACAGTCGTCATTAGTTTCCATAAATCCTGATAATGGCGCTATTCTTGCGCTTGTAGGTGGGTTTAACTTCTACGATAGCATGTACAACAGAGCAACACAGGCCGTTCGTCAGGCAGGATCGGCCTTTAAGCCATTTATTTATGCATCTGCACTGGCTCATGGTATGACGCCAGCCACAATCATCAACGACGCACCTATTGTATTTCATGATGATGGTCTTGAGGGTGCTTGGAGGCCAAATAATGATAATATGCGCTTTAACGGCCCTATGAGTCTTCGGGCGGGTTTATATCGATCTAGAAACCTTGTTTCTATCCGTGTTTTGCGACAAGTAGGTGTAATAAGCACTCTCAAGTACTTAACTCGATTTGGCTTCCCTGAAGGGTCTCTTACCAATAATCTATCGTTAGCTTTGGGAAATGTTTCTTTAACACCCATTGAGCTAGCTAAAGGTTACGCCGTATTAGCCAATGGCGGGTACAGAATTAAACCTTACTTTATCACCAAAATAGAGTCTATGGGCAAAGTTGTTTTTCAAGCTAACCCTGAAATCGTTTGCCATGACTGCGATACTAAAATAAAGCGCTCAGATGGCGATAAACCCACTGAAAAAGCATTAGCTGAGACCAGCAGTGAAGCTGCTAATAAGCATACGCTACCACTGAGTGTTGATGATGCCAGCATGCCTTCGCCTCCTGTAGCACCTCAAGTTATGGATCCGAGGGTAAATTACCTCATTAATGACATGCTTCATGATGTTATCTGGTATGGTACTGGCCGCAAAGCCCGAGTACTAGGCAGACATGATATTGGCGGTAAAACCGGAACAACCAATGATAATAAAGATGCATGGTTTATCGGTTTTAATCCTGATATCTTAACCAGTGTCTGGGTGGGTATGGACAACTATTCCACATTAGGAAAATGGGAATATGGTGCAAATGCAGCACTACCTATCTGGCTTGAATTTATGCAAACTGCATTAAAAAATATGCCAGAGCATAAGCGTCCAAGACCTGATGGAATGATCACCCTTAAGATTAACCCTAAAACAGGAAAACTTGCTCGCCAGACAGATAAAGATGCTATTTTCGAAACCTTCCGAAAAGAATTCGCTCCAAAGTCTGCTGGTGAAGAGAGCGATGCCTCTCTTATTGATCACATTGAGCAACCATTCGCTCCAAAAGACCTTTTCTAAAGGTAGAGGCTTTCTGATTGAAAGCCTACATACGTTTCTTTTTTGAGTATTATGCGACATTTTTCTGTCGCCTTGTACCATGATGAAAGATCTTCAATGTGATCTCATCAAGGGGGTATTTCCCATTATTTGTTGATGTCAGCATGGCCCGTGCTCATTAGTATGGAGCAGCAAGAAAAGTACCTACACCGATGGTAGTTTAAAGAATGCATTTCTTTGGAGCCAAACAATCTAACAGGGTATCCTAACAATGGGTTCAAAAATTAGCCACCAAAACGACTGCTTTTGAATATTTTAGGCCTGCAATAAAACCACTCATTGTTTCTCGGCAGTATGTTATTCTAATCGTTGTCAGACATCATCTATAGACTTCAAAGGATAGTGTGCGGGATAGTCTGTTCGAGCAACGCCAGAGTCAACAGCGGCTCGAGCAACACTAGCTGAGACAGCGCCTAACAGACGAGGATCGGTTGGTTTTGGAATGATATACTCAGGGCCAAAACTCAACTCAATACCCTCATAGGCATCGCTCACTTCTTGCGGTACAGGCTCTTTAGTTAATGCACAAAGCGCCTTAACTGCGGCTATTTTCATTTCCTCATTGATGCTACTAGCACGAACATCTAAAGCCCCACGAAAAATAAAAGGAAAGCCAAGCACATTGTTGACCTGATTGGGGTAATCAGAACGGCCTGTTGCCATAATGACATCAGGGCAAGTTTTTTTAGCTAGATCTGGGCGAATCTCAGGGTCCGGATTAGCGCAAGCAAAAACAATCGGGTTAGCCGCCATTTTTTTTAGCTGTTCTGGCGACAATAAGTTAGCGCCAGACACGCCCAAAAATACATCGGCACCCACAATAGCATCGTCCAGCGTTCGGCAAGCCGTTTCAACAGCAAACAGGCGCTTATATTGATTCAGGTCATTACGTCCAGTGTGAATGACACCTTTACTATCGAGCATCAAAATATTTTCTGCCTGAAAACCACAGGTAATCAAAAGCTTAAGACAAGCGATAGCCGCAGACCCAGCCCCGAGGCACACTAACTTAGCTTGCTCAATTTGTTTCCCGGCGATTTCAAGTGCATTGAGCATACCCGCCGTAGTGACGATAGCGGTACCGTGCTGATCATCATGAAATACAGGTATATCACAAGCTTCAATCAAGCGGTGTTCAATTTCAAAGCATTCAGGTGCTTTAATATCTTCTAGGTTAATCCCTCCGAATGTACATGATATACGCTTAACCGTATCAATAAAGGCCTGTGGTGTTGGAGAGTCTACCTCAATATCAATAGAGTCCACGCCAGCAAAGCGTTTAAATAGCAAGGCTTTACCTTCCATCACTGGCTTGCTAGCCAGAGCGCCAAGGTTGCCTAGCCCAAGAATTGCAGAACCATTACTGATGACACCAACCAAATTGCCTTTACCTGTGTATTTATAAGCATTCTCAGGCATCTTAGCGATTTCACGTACAGGCTCAGCTACGCCCGGGCTATAAGCTAACGACAGATCCCGTGCTGTCTCAGCAGGTTTGGTCAATTCGATAGAAATTTTTCCTGGCTTCGGATGGGCATGATAATCCAAAGCTGCTTGTCTCATATCTTTAGACATATTTTTGACGACAGACTTTGTGAAGGGAGAAGTGGCAGAATATCTTATGCAGCAAGGGTGAACAACCGTATTAATATCTACAGGTAAAAGTAAGTGTTCAGACTGCCTAAAAATAGAGCAGCGTCCGGAAATAACTTTTCGGACGCGTTTCTGGAAATACGCTCTCGTTATTTACGAGTACTGAGTGTACCAAAACGCTTATTAAAGCGTTCGATACGGCCACCCGCATCCATAACCTTCTGTGTTCCCGTGTAAAAAGGATGGCATTTAGAACATACTTCAATATTTAAATTTTTGCATAGCGTAGAACGAGTTTCTATCTTATTGCCACAGCTGCAGCTAACAGTGATTTTTTCGTAGTTTGGATGAATTCCGGCCTTCATGAAGCATTCCTCATACTAAAACGTATACCGCCACCTAGCATCTAATAAGCCAAAGGTACCGTACACTGATGCTCAATTATAAGGGACTACTCACCTTATAGCTGAAAAAAAGAAGGCAAATCATACCAGAGTCTGTCGAGCAAAAAAACATATTCAACCAATAAACTGCTCTCACCCTATTCTATTTTTCTATTAATGTTTAGACTCAAAGGATACTTCCGAATGCAACAACAGCCGATAACACCTCAGATATGCCTGCAATCACATTAACGGAAAATCTTTTTGTTCAAGTAGCAATTCCTTCGCCTTTGCGTACTTTATTTGATTATCTGCCCCCAAAAAGCAAGCATCATCATGCTATTAAAAGGGGCGTTCGAGTTATTGTGCCATTTGGAAGAAGAGAAATCACCGGTATCGTTATCAGCACATCAAGCCAAAGCGCTATTGATTCCGATAAGCTAAAACCCATTATTACCGTTCTTGATAATACACCTATAATCCCTGAAGACATTATGACATTATGTTGTTGGGCTTCAGGTTATTACCATTACAGTTTGGGTGAAACTCTGATGCTAGTATTGCCCAAATCGTTGCGCCAAGGTAAATCCTTACCCATTATCACTACAACGCAGTGGCAACTGATGCAACCAATGGCCTCCATTGAGCAATTACAAAAATCAAATAAACAACTCAAAGCAGCTCAACTATTGAATCAAAGTCCTGCTGGAACCTTAAGCGAAACTGAGCTAACAAAGCGGGGTATCAGCAAGGCCGTGTTGAAAAACATGGCCAAAAAGGGGTTCATTGCATCACATGAACAGCCGCAGGCAATGGATAAGTTTACTTCTCATCCTTTTCAGGGAAAAGAGCAACCCCTTACCTTAAATAAAGAACAAAGACACGCTATTCACGCAATACGTCCCCATTTCAATCAATACCACCCAGTGCTTCTTGATGGCATTACCGGTAGTGGTAAAACCGAAGTCTACCTACAATTGATTGCATTAGCACTAGCCGCAGGGAAGCAAACTCTTGTTCTTATCCCAGAAATTGGCCTTACGCCACAAACGTTCAATCGCTTTAAAAAGCGGTTCAGTACACCAATTATCTGTTTGCACTCAAAGCTTAGTGAAAGCGAACGTCTTCAAGGCTGGCATCAAGCTGCAAATGAAACAGCAAGCCTTATCATTGCTACCCGTTCTGGGGTTTTTACGCCGTTGCCTAGCCTTGGGCTCATTATTGTTGATGAGGAGCACGATGCCTCTTATAAACAACAAGATACGCTTAGGTATAACGCTAGGGACTTAGCTTTATACCGTGGTCGACAAGCGCAATGTCCAGTTATTTTAGGGTCAGCCACGCCATCATTAGAAAGTTGGTATAACGCTCGTCGTGCTCGCTTCCAATATGCAGCACTCAAACAGCGTGCAGGTCAAGCTAGCCATCCTCAAATGGAGCTGTTGGATATGCGCAGACAAAACCTGCAGCATGGTTTAGCCCCAGATATTATTAAGCGCATATCATCGCAACTGGCTAGTGATAATCAGGTAATGATTTTCCTTAACCGCCGAGGCTATGCTCCTTCTGCCATTTGCCATGAGTGCGGTAATGTTGTTGGCTGCCCTCATTGCGATGCTTATATGGCTATTCACCGGCTTCCACCACATATGCATTGCCATCAATGCGATTTTCAAACACCCATACCAACACATTGCACATCATGTAAAAGTGCTCATATCAAACCCGTTGGTCAGGGAACTGAGCGCGTAGAACAAACATTATCTCATTTATTTCCTAATTTCCCCGTTATACGTATTGATCGAGATTCAGCCCGAAAAAAAAATGCGCTTAAGAGCATGCTTGAAACCATTAACAGCGGCACACCCTGCATTCTTTTGGGTACTCAAATGTTGGCAAAAGGGCATCACTTTCCAAAGGTCACGCTGGTTATTATTCTTAATGCAGATGCAGGACTGTTTAGCGCAGACTTCAGGGCATTAGAACGAACAGGGCAGCTCATTACTCAAGTGGCAGGCCGAGCCGGCAGAGGCCATAAATCAGGCCAAGTTGTTATTCAGACATTTAATCCCCAACACACTGCTCTACAAACATTGATAAAAAATGATTATTCCCTCTATATAAATTTCTTGTTTAAAGAAAGAGAGCAACTTAATCTTCCCCCTTTTGAGCACTTAGCTATCATTCGAGCAGAATCTACAAACGCTAAACCTTGTGAAATGCTATTAATAAACCTAAGACGATACCTTGAGCAACAAAGACTATCGGATCGCATTAAGATACTTGGCCCATTTCCTGCGGCCATAGAAAAGCGACAAAACCGATTTCGTTGGCAATTACTTATTCAGTCTGCAAAAAGAGCAGTTATACACCACGCGGCTAATCTGCTTCCTGATTACTTAAAAGGCCAGAAAATTCAACGTCAGATCCGCTGGAGTATCGATATTGACCCACAAGATATGACCTGATTTTATAAATACTTTATGGAAAGTAATACTAGTCGTGTTTTCTAACTACCGTAATGTGCATGGTTATTCAAACTTCAGAACAAGGCCAGATGAGCAGAAATAGCGAGGGTACTGCGAGAAGTGCTAATGCTATGCTAGTGTTAAAATGGCCAACACAATAGTGTAATTAGAAAAGATGATTGGTATAACGGTTACAGCTACAATACTCTTGCCATTGCTTGCACCTGACCACGCTGAAAGTTTTGCATGGCCGTACTACGAGAAAAATCAAGATATTGACGGATCTCCTGATCTGATAAAGTACGATAGGCATAAAAAAGAATACCTTTCATCCGAGCTTGCATTTCTCTACGAATCTCTGGCTTTTCTTTTTCCTTAAGCGATTCAAGGGGTGCATGACTGCCTTTCATTAAAGGCATAATTTCCTTCAGCAATCGACGAACCCCAACAGAGGCTGTTGCGGCAAGCTCCGTACCGTGCTCAATCACATCCAGAGTAGTCATTAGTTCCTCTATTAACTCTGTACGACTGGATCGCGGCAATTGCTTTGATAAACGCTCATTAATGTATACATCAATGCTGGCCGCGTAGGCAGGGTTATTGGCTGTGTTTTCCAATTTAAGTATTTTCTTGCCTAGCGAAGAATTATACCATTCTACCAACTGCAATAATTCATCCATAGTTAACGCTTCATTAAGAGTATTAATCATTGAGCTTCTGAAGTAATTTACACCATAGCGAACGTTAACCACTCCATTAAAGGCATCCAGCACTTCAGTGGGCAACCCATACTCTGAATTATCCAGCATCATGCTAGATCGTATCCACCCAAGCCGCTGTTGCAGCTGCGCCTTCTCATAAAGCTCATCCAACAGTACCCCTTTATTGGCAGTCGCCGCCAGTGGAGGAGTTACCGCAAGTAACACTGTTATGAGTACGGCAATCAGTCCCTTTTTGCCATTCATCCGTGCTTCATTTTTTATCGAGTGATAGTACCCAAGATACTCCGTCAATTGCTAATCGTAAAGTTTACTGGCAAAGGTAATTATCGCCTTTGCAACCAGAAAATATAATGTCTCAAGGTAATTGCCTGAAAACCAATCTCTTGCAATTGTATTAATGAATAAAAGACCAATCACAAAAATTGATCAATAGCCTTTTATTCTTAGTAAAAGAGATCAAAAAGCCAGAAAAAAGGTATTATAAGCTAGCAATCCCACGGCGATAATCATCTATAGCTCGATCAATTTCAACCAATATGCGGTTTAAAGCGAGGCTGGAAAACTGCTTACTATTGATTAGAATTTCTGCCCTCAAATCATCTACTTCTTCGTAATCACCCATCATAATCGTTTCAAGTGCTTTAAACTGAGGATCCGTGAGCAATAAAGACAAACAACTTAAAACAACATCTACCGGTGGATCAAAAGGTGAAGCGCCTGATGATGGATTCACAAAGCCATTGTTACGTGGATACGACATAATTCCTCCCTGAAGTGAATGCTATCCTTGTATTTAAATCTAGTTGATTTAAAAAGCATCGCCAGATACCAAAATAATGACTGGCTTTATCGAAAAGCTGTATTTTTTATCGCGCCGAAAATATTGTCTTTAACTACAATATCTTTTGATTTGTAATACTAATGGTGTTTTCTAACTACTGTAATACGCATGAGCAGACGAACTTCAGCACAAGGCGGAATGATGAGCAATAGCGTAGTTAGAAAAGCTGATTGGTATAATGTCCCCTTTAAGCATACTCATAACTTGGCTAACAACCCTTCAATGCAAAACTGCGTATATTCACAATAACTCAGACAAGCTGGAAAGCACTGCGTCTGGATTGGAATACTCGATAGGCTCGCCATGATTATAACCGTAATTCAGCCCAATGACTTTGACCCCAGTAGCTCTAGCTGCTTTGATATCATTACTTGAATCACCTATCATTAGCGCATTATCTGAATCACAACTGAAATAGCGCATTGTATACTGCAATGGTAAGGGATAAGGTTTTTTTTCTGTAAGTGTGTCACCCCCAACCGTTAACTCAAAAAAGTGATCAATTGCCATTATTTTGAGCAATTTTCTAGCAAAATCTGCAGGTTTATTGGTAATAACTGCCTGCTTAACTTTCTCTTCAGCCATTTTTTTTAGGAATTTACGCACACCTGAGTATAAGCAGCTATGTCGTCCAATTTCATTTGCGTAATGGTGCCTGAAGCACTTATGCGCTTGTTCGAATAATGACAGGTCAATGACCTTGGATTGATCCCCCATCATATTATCAGCAAGCGCGCGCTTTATTAAGGAAGGGACCCCATTGCCTACCCACATGGTTACCTTTTCAATACCGGCAGGAGGTCGGCTGAGATCTTGTAGCATATTATCAATAGCGATAGTCAGATCGGGAATACTATCAACCAGTGTGCCATCAAGATCATACATGATTAAGTCAGGAAAAGGGCTGTTAAAAAAGAGCGATGTCAATTTCATACGAGTTCATAATAGGTAGAAGAAATGGCCTCAAGCGACTACCAAGGCTATCTTACGACTATGTTACATTAACCTTTGCCAGTTCCTGGCGCATTTTCTGAATAACATCTCTATAACTATCAGCACCAAATACCGCTGAACCTGCAACAAAGGCGTCAGCACCTGCTTTTGCGATCTGGCGAATATTCTGTACCCCGACACCGCCGTCAACCTCTAGTCTGATATGAAGGCCACTATCATCAATCATCTGGCGAACATGACATAATTTTTTCATTGTGTATGGGATAAATTTCTGTCCACCAAAACCAGGATTAACCGACATAAGCAATACAACATCTAATTTATCCATTACATACTTAATGACATCAGGACTAGTCGCTGGATTCAGCACCAAGCCCGCTTTACACCCCCCCTCACGAATAAGCTGCAAGCTACGGTCAATATGCTCTGAGGCTTCTGGATGAAAAGTAATAATACTAGCTCCGGCCTCAATAAAATCACCGATGATACGATCAACGGGACTGACCATTAGATGAACATCAATAGGAGCCGTGACACCATGTTGACGCAGAGCTTTGCAAACCATGGGCCCTAAGGTTAGGTTAGGTACATAATGATTGTCCATCACATCAAAGTGTATCCAATCTGCACCGGCCTCAAGCACGTCATCCACCTCTTTGCCAAGGTGAGCAAAGTTTGCCGCAAGAATACTAGGAGCGATAATAAAGTCACGCATGTTAAGGCTTCCAATTAATGATGCCATGAATTGTAGCGGTTTGGCAGAATGCTGTCAGGTTGTTATTCAGGGACTGTTGCATGAAACTGATTTTCAAAAAAACAGCCTATTTTGATAACAAGTTCTAATTTTTAGGTAAAATCAGCATTAAATAAGTGCTGATACCTGTTTTTCACAGGCTATTTTTA
>JAQYUY010000052.1 GCA_028728195.1 Endozoicomonas sp. (ex Botrylloides leachii) | reverse complement strand
CAAGTCGTGTAGCTCGGAAGCTGCTGGGCATCACTGTTGGCATTTACTTGAACATTCAAGCTGGGCGTGAGCCTATGCAGTTTGCGCCTATGCTCTCAATTTAAAGTCACACATCAGGTAATAAAATGCATTAAGCATAACCTCCATGAACAAACAACAACTCACTTACTATGCGGCGCAGCATTTTTTATATTTTTTACCACTGCCACACAGGCATGGTTCATTTCTTGCTGGTACTTTCACTTTAATCTGTGTTTTTGCTTTAGTTAATAAGCTATCTAGTTCACGAGTATTTTCAGGCTTATCTTCTGCTACTATGATTTTAATAGAAATATCATGCTCATTGGCTAAAGCCTGCTGTTGTTCACCACTCTCTTCGGTTTGAACATAGACAGTTGCAGGGTTTACTTTTGTTCCTAGCTTAAGTACTTTTTTAGTTTTATAGTCAACACTGCGATTGTTGATCATATGTGTAGGTCGGTCTTTATAAAAAAATTTTGACATAATAACAGTTTCTCTTCTAAAAAAATTTTTATTCTATTATACGCAAATTTATTACACCTGATGGCAGTGATTTGTAATGAGAGATATCATGCAAGAGTATCAACCTAAAAGAGATGAGAAGAACTTAGCTATGCTTGTGCACTTGTTACCCTTTTTAGGGTTTATGATGCCTGGCATAAATATCATCATCCCACTGATCATCTGGCTAACCCAGCGTGATAAGTCGCCCTATATCGAGCACCACTCAAGAGAAGAACTGAATTTTCAAATTACTCTGTCCATCATTGTTTGTGCTTGGATTATACTAAATATGCTTCTGATTGGGCTACTATTACTCCCCTTAGTAATTATCACAGCTCCTTTGATTATTATCTTTGTTTTCATTTTCATGGTGCGTGCCGCCATCATGGGAAGTCGTGGTATTTATCATAAATACCCTCTATCACTACGACTGGTAAACTAGTTAGCAGCTCACAACCGTTTTAGTATTACAAATAACCTATCCGCGAAGCGAGCAAGCTCCACATCCATCTATCTCAACAATGGCAAATGCGTGCAGCATAAAAACAACGGTAGCTCAATAAGGCGCATGCACATGAATGCTTACATAATGCAGAAAAACTGAATTATCGATCTTCTAGGGATGCTATTTTGTTAGCTGTCAGAATCTTTTGGGAATCATTACTTATGCAAAAGCCATAAAAAGGAACAGAAAAAAGCACTAACATGCTTAGAGTAACTTACTTCGTATGTTGTAGCTACAAAAAAATAGCATCGTTATTTTAAGAGTTAAGATTTCCTCTAGACCATCTAGAGACTATCTCTTCCGTCTTACAAGTAGCATTGCTATATAATTGGTAGCATACCAACCTCATATTTAAATCAGCTCGAGTATATACCCAAGTTAATCCAATATGCAGGATTTAACCTCTGGAAACTGTCTTTAACCCTATTCACTAATAAAACTATATTCTCAGCCTTTCAGGCTAACCATTATCTCCTTTAAGCGTTGATGAACCGCACCATCAAGAACAATATGGATAATAGTCATAGAAGCATACATGGACCTCACTACTTTGCAGAAAACTCAATAATGACTTCACCATTAACCATTCTGAATTGATAAAAGCGTCAGCAGACGGATAGTTCAAGTCGATCACTCCACAGCACTCATGTGCCTACGACTGCCTGTCATATTGATAACTTTATCAACCCCTTTAAGAGATTCAATCACTCAACAAGCTCAGCTTATTTTACAGCATCGGCTTTATGTGGAACATCCTTTGGCTTTTTGTAGGTGAAGCCTTTTTTATGCAGCCCTTTATTCAGCCATGGCACATTATAGTAGTGTGATAGCTAGAGAAACTGACAAATACCTTGTTCTAAGTTAGTAATTGTCAGGCTGGGTATTGAATCACTAAATATAAGGTCATATAGGCCTATTACCATACTCGCCATTTGGCTTCTTTGGAGGGTCTGCTGTAACATTAGAAGGCACTTTTTCTATTTTTCCTCCTTTTTTCAAAAAATCTTCAATCTGACCATTAAGGCTTTCCCTTAATTTTTTTCTAGACTCAACGGTTCTTTCTTCAGCAGGCTCATCTCGGCTGCCTAGAAAACCAATATCAACACCATCAAAACCAGTCGCAGTTTTGTTAGGCTTTTTCCGTGCCATAGCTATATCCTCTTATCACTGATTTTTGGAACTATTGTTCTAATTATTATATTTATAGCCCAACATACCTAAAACGCTAGTTATGCTTACCTCCTGTTTCTAACAAAATATATAAAACAATGCAGGTATAATTACTTATATTATTCTTCTTGTAAAGCTATAAAAAAACCATTAGTGCTAGATTTATTTAAAAGATGGATTTAAGCAATAGTCATGAATCACAATGGCTGTTAAGCGTTTTTGATGGTAGCAACCTTTATTTTTATACGGAAGATCTGATAATAGTTATTGAGGTAGCCAACTGCATATGTAGAGAAACAGAGTACATTGTAAATGTGTGGCAAAAGTAAGGAAGAACTCAATGCTATCACTATAAACAGTGTAGGGCGCCTTTCCCTACTTTCCCTAGTAAGACATTAACGTATTTGCTCAACTCAAGATAAGCTATTTCTGCATAGATAATACCCATTGTATTTTCTAATTACCGTAATAAGCTTGGGTCGTCAGACTAGAGAACCCGTCGGAATGATGAGTAATAGCAGAGCTACTGCGAACAGCGCCAACGCATTGCTAGTATTCGGCTAGCCCGCACGAGGTGAATGAGAATAAAGTAACGGCGTTGCTCTAATTTTTCACATAAAAAAAACCCCTGACCGCTTAATTGATCAGGGGTTTACAATAAATGCTTGAC
>JAQYUY010000051.1 GCA_028728195.1 Endozoicomonas sp. (ex Botrylloides leachii) | reverse complement strand
TGGATAGAAAACTGCCGCCGTTTATGGAAAAATACTGAGCGTAAATTGAACACAAGTCTTCAATTTACGCATTTAGCTTTCTTGGTACTATTGTTAAGAAGATTATGAACAGCTTCTTAGGGACTCACCTTCTTTTTGAATCGATAATCAGACATTTGCATTAAAGCCTATAAAAGGTATTTTTTATTTGATCCAACTCTGCAATCTAGCGCGCAACCTAACAGTAGCCTGCGAATGAATTTGGCTAATTCTGGACTCACTTACTCCCAGCACTTTACCAATTTCTTTAAGGTTCATCTCTTCATCATAATAAAGCATAAGAACGAGCTTTTCTCTCTCTGGAAGCTTACCAATGGCATCTGTTAATGCTGCTTTAAATTTATTTTGCTGTACATCTGCTTGAGGGCCTTGGTCTCCCGATCTAGCTTGCATTCGTGACTCTTCACTATCAAATAGCTCCTCAAAACTGAATAAACGGCATCCCCTGAGGTCGCTTAAAATAGCATAATAATTATCAATATTAACATTGAGCTCTGCCGCTATTTCAACGTCACGGGCATCACGACCTAGCTTAGCTTCAACTGACTGCACAGCTTCACTAATACGACGACTATTTCTATAGACAGAACGAGGCCCCCAATCTCCTTTCCGGATTTCATCTAACATTGCCCCACGAATCCTAATGCCTGCAAAAGTATCAAAACTAGCCCCTTTTGTAGCATCATACTTCTTAGCCGCTTCAAGCAAACCAATCATACCCGACTGAACTAAGTCATCAATCTGCACGCTGGCGGGCATCCTTGCGGCTAGATGATTAGCAATACGCTTCACCAGTGGGCGATGAGCTTCTATTAACTCATCTTTTACTTTTATATTTTCCTGTACAGCTTGTACAAGTGATGACATAACTAGACTCCCTCCCTGACTTTTGTCGGCATAAATATTTCGATGCTCCCTCTTGGCATCGGTGTCGGCATTGCCATTACTTGATGTGCTAATCGCTGAAATGCTCTGGATGCACGACAGGTAGGATTAATATCAACTAAAGCTTGTTGTTGATTCAATGCATCAGCAGCGGCCTTATCAAATGGAATAGCGCCTAAATAGCTTAAAACAATCTGATTATCGTAATTTAAATGAGATTGCAGTTTTTCAAACTGTTCAGACCCAGACTTTTTGCTAGAAACTACATTAACGACAATACAAAAATGTCGAACTTCATATACTCTATTTAATAGTCGAATAAGCCTCGCAGCATCTAATAAAGAAAGAACATCCTGACTAACAACAATCAGCACTTCTCCTGCAGCCTGAATCAATGTCACATTATCTGGACCAAGTCCAGGAGCAGTATCAATGATTAAGGTGTCTAGCGAAGATGCAAGTTCTTCTAACTTGTTAATTAACTTAATTGTGTCATTAATTTCTATGGATTGCCGCCAAATAGCCCCATTTGCAGGTGTTAATACAGTCACACCAGATGATGCAGTGAGTATTTGCCCTTCCAATGGTTGGCTAGAATGATCTCGTCCTTCTGCTCCTATAGTATTATCTAATCCTAACGCCGGACCAACATCAGGGACCGAAAGATTTCCATCCATTAGTACAACTCGTTGGCCCAAATTAGAAAGAGCCATTGCAAGGTTCACAGATACAAATGTTTTTCCGACTCCTCCCTTACAACCTGCTACTGCGATTACTCGCTTTGTTTTAGAGGTCATAGATTTTATCTTCATCTGATTCAACATTAGTAAATAACAAACAAATATCATGCCAACTTTATATTTTATTTTTTATTCTTGTAGCAGTTTTAGTCATTCATTACTCAAAATTAAAAAAAAAGCAACTTATTGATAAGCATATAAATTAATTAGGATATTAAAAATAAATAGCATTCATTTTTTTGACTGTTATTTTTTAGCTGAAATTTTTACCAAAAAAAAGACGGAAATCAGACATTGAAAGGTTATTTATTTGACACTTAAATTTCAGCTATTTTTTTTCCGCCAAAAAACAAATTATTTCATCATGAATATAAGTTAATACAATAAATGATTGGATTAATATAATCAGTGCCAGAAAAAAACAAGTTAACAAATAGGCACCCTAGTGAGGCAAAAAAATAAGGATAACGAGCATAACCCTAGCTTGAAGACTATGGTGAGCGTATTATACAAATCGTATTTTCTAACCACTCTAATGAGTATGGGAGCTGGGTTGAAAACAAGGCGGAATGACGAGTAATAGCAGAACTATTGCGAGAAGTTCCAACACAGTACTGGTATTCAAATAATTAGCGCATAGCGTAGTTAGAAAAGATAATTGGTATTACTCCAACCTCTATTGCAAAGAGGCTTTCCAACAGACAAGCCCAATAAAAAATGGTTGGCAGCATCACCTATTTATGGACAGTAGCCTACCCATCATGGTGCATCAAAAAAGTGAACAATACCAATCAGAAACTAGCTCTCAATCGATGTCTCATTTAATTTGAAAACCGGCTTATATACCCAAGTGAATTCAAGATGCAGGATCAAATACCTGAAAATTATCATTAATCCTGCTCGCTAACAAAGTTCCGATTTCTGGCAAGGTTACATGTAAAAAATTATTAATTTTCTGTCGGAAATCCTTCGGTCTCGCAAAGTAATTATTATTTCGCGCATACTCATTCATGACCTTCCATAATCGTTCTATCGGATTCAAGTTTGGACTGTAAGGTGGAAGATAATGTAGCTTTATTCCCAGCTTTTCTGCCTCTTCAATTACCTCATTTTTTCGGTGATAACCCGCACCATCAAGCACCATGTGAATAACAGACTTTTTTGTATATGCAGCTCTGACCTTTCTGAAAAACGCGATAATAGCCTCACCATTAACTGCCTTAAATTCTTCAAAAATAGCTGCTGACAAATTGTTCAGTTCTATCGCACCCACAATATTCATCCGGCTACGACTGCCGGTTGTGTT
>JAQYUY010000050.1 GCA_028728195.1 Endozoicomonas sp. (ex Botrylloides leachii) | reverse complement strand
TTGCGAGCACTTTCAAGGATCGGAAGAATAGGTTCAAACTGCTCACGAGTGATATCGCTGGGGTACTGTTGTCTCATCCGATGAATTATCAAGTAAAATCAAGATCATGAACAGCTTCTTACAGTTATTAAACGGCTTTAGTCTGTCATTATTACGCGGGGAAACATCATAAAACCGCCAAGGATATTAATCTCATCACGCTCTATTACACAGATATTAGAAACTAGATCCTACCTGTTAATTGCCGTATGTATAGCTCAAAATTATTTACAATATTAGGGGGGATTCCCTTAAATAAGCTGCTTGGGCGCGCATAAAAAGCTTTTTTGAAGGAAAAGAGAGGCTAAGGCCATCTTGTGTCGGGGTTGTTAATGGGTACGCTCTCTATTTAAAAAATTAGCAATCCTTAAATTTTAGGCGCACAGCTATAACCGTCTATATAAAAATGCCTACTGTCTTTCTATGCAGGGGTATGAAAAAAAGCTGAAAGTACTATAAGTACTTTTGCGGTATCAGCTCAGCGAGCCACTTGTAACTGATCAAGCTATGAAAGTTTGCCTATTAGGCGGCAAGGAAAATTTTAACTGTTCTAATACGGTTGTCTTTGACTTGTAAAATTTCAAACCTGTATTTACCCAGCTGCAAACACACATTGGAATCAGGAATAAACTCCATTTCTTCTGTAATCAAGCCGCTTATTGTTCGAGCTTCATCAGTGGGTAATGACCAAGCAAGTGCACGGTTAATATCACGTATAGAAGCAGAGCCATCAATAATATAACTGCCATCATCTTGTGGGGTTATTTCCTGCCCAGAATCGGATACATCGGTGGTGAAGTCACCAACAATTTCTTCCAGAATATCTTCTAACGTTACAAGCCCTAATATATCACCATACTCATCTACCACCATCGCTATTCGCTCTTTTGCTTTCTGAAAATTAAACAGCTGAATACTTAAAGGTGTAGTTTCTGGGACATAATAAGGTTCTACTGTTTCTTGTAGCAGCATCGCTTTGTTGACCTCTTCTAGGCTAAGTAAGCGAGCGACCTTACGCATATGAAGCATACCCACAATATTATTAATATCGCCTTTGAATACTGGAAGTCTGGTGTGTTGACAGTCACGAAGTTGATCCAGAATATGATGGATATCATCTTCAAGATCAATACCTACCACTTCATTGCGCGGGACCAAAATATCATCAACATTAACTTTCTCAAGGTCAAGTATACTTAGCAGCATACCACGTCTTTTTTTTGGTAAGGCAAGACCGGGCTCATTCACTAAGGAGCGAAGCTCTTCTGCATTGAGGTGATCACTGGTAGACCCTTCTAGGTTAATACCAAAAGGTTTCATTAATAACCCACAAATCCAGTTCATCACGACTACCAGCGGGTAACAAATTTTTAACAGGGGTTGCAAGACAATAGACGCCACAAAAGCGATTCGCTCAGGGTACATAGCTGCAACGGTTTTAGGCGTTACCTCGCCAAAAATCAGAACAAATATAGTTAATCCAAGTGTTGCAATGGCTAGTCCACTATCTCCCCAAAGTCGTACGGATATCACTGTGGCGATCGCAGAGGCAAGAATGTTAACAAAGTTATTACCAATAAGAACGACACCAATCAGCCGGTCTGTACGTTCAAGCAACGAGGCTGTACGTCGTGCTGCGCGATGCCCCTTTCTAGCCAAGTGGCGTAGCCGGTAACGATTAATAGCCATCATGCTTGTTTCGGCGCTAGAGAAAAACGCTGATAACAGCAGTAAAAGACACAATATACCCAAAAGGGTACCGATAGCCATCTGACTCAAGTAAACTCCAAAATTAATATTTGCTTAGTAATAAATCAACAATTAGCCGCCAACCAAAGTAGGAAAGTATGAGCAGTAAAAAACCTGCTATCATCCAGCGCATGGCGACAATGCCTCGCCAACCATAGGCGCGGCGCCCTAGTAACAAAACACCAAACATGCACCAAGCGATGATAGAAAGCACCGTTTTATGTATCAAGCGCTGGGCAAACATGTTATCCAAATAAAAAAAGCCACTCAGCAAAGACAGTGTTAACAGCAGAAATCCTATCATAAGAAAATCAAACATCAGACATTCCATCGTTTGCAGCGGTGGAAGCGCTTTTAACAACCGTTTTTGACTATGACGGCGCAATTGATGTTCCTGATAAAACAACAAGAATGACTGAAAAACAGCTGCCATTAGAACACCATAGGCCATAACCGAAATAAGCACATGAACCACCATTGATGAAGGTGGTTGCAAAAAGATATGGTTAAAAGGGAAAAGCCATGCTGTTAATACCGATAGCATGGTAATGGGAAGGATTAATACCAATAAGCCTTCAGAAGCATGCTTTATACTGGCTAATAATACAACCAAGGTAACCATTAATGTCGTCAGTGAAGCAATAGTAAAAACACCCAAGTTAATCCCTTCAAGACGATAGATGATTAGCCAGAGTGCAGCCGCCTGAAATATTGCGCCTAGAGCAGTTATTCCAAGTACATTTCTTCTAGAAATAGTACCGCCCTTTATACGAATGCCCTGCCCTAGCCCTCCTAACAGGTAACAGCCCAGTGCAGCGATACTGACCAGCATGACATTCATGGATTCTTCAGTCCCTCTCATATGGCTAGCTTTAAGCTTAGAGCATGACGAGTTTGTCATAATAGCGCTGAAAATTCTAAGCATAAAGCTCAAGGTAATACAAAGGCATATTATAATGGCTCCCATGAGCATAACAATATTGAGCATCAATATACGATTGGACAATGAGTAGCGGCCATAATATAGGCGCTGCTTGGCAGTTCTCTAAACCCTAAGGGTATGATGGTTTCTTGAATGGGGCTGTTGCATAACTTAAAAGGAAGCTGTTTTTTTGATAAAATACTTTCAAAGTAAACTTGCTTAGGAATGCATATGATCAGCCAGTCAGAACTCGTGAATTTAGAGGATCTTG
>JAQYUY010000005.1 GCA_028728195.1 Endozoicomonas sp. (ex Botrylloides leachii) | reverse complement strand
AGCGGCAGGTCAGGAATCATATTTTTGCGTCCATTTTTAGTTACAGCTGCCTTCAGGCGATGAAGATAACGGAATCACTTAGAAGTATTTACAGTGTCAGGAAGGATGCCCTCAAAGAAGCCACTTGGAGTTTCATAAAAAGCTTCTCTGAGGGGAAGGAGTGGCTCAAGCCATCTTTTGTCGGAGCTGTCAATGCGTAAGTTCTATATACGATAAATTGATTGGTGAGTTCATCATCTGATCAATAATATTCATCGAACTTGTTAATTATGCTATTACGCTGGCCATACGAATAGCAGTACTGCATTGGATCGCTTTGCAATAGCCCTTCTATATTTATCATTCCGCCTTGCTCTGGAGGCTCACGTTTACTCTGGTTGTTAGAAAACACGATGTGTATAAATTGGGCCACATGTTATTAACAATTATCAGACCAGGTGCATGTTGGCAGTTGAGAAAAACAGGATCTGCTTGTTAAGGCTAGAAAGAATGCATGATATCATCATCAGCCTACTGATAACCTAACTCAAATTTTGGTTTGATATTCATGCACAAACGCAAACTGTTAAGACTGCCTCTTAGAAAATGACAATTTTTCCTTTCATACGTTTACGAAGGTATGAAAAGTTATTTTGTGTTTCGAGACGGAAGGCCACCTGATTCTATTTACTGTATTCCAAGCCTGTTCTTGCGATCGACCGCTGTTATCCTTTCTTTTATGTTGACTTTTTATTTTTTCTGATATAAAAATTGGTTGCTCGGCCGTTTATTCGACTGGTAATTCTTTGCTAATAATAAGAGTAGGAGAGCAGTCATTATGTTTGATGATCAAGATTTTAAAAAGTCATCAGCTAGCCCGATTACATGGGACACTCCATTTTGTGTGGAGGTAGCCATGAAAGATGGTGTTGTAGGTGTCAGAGATTCTAAGAGTAAGGGTGGAGCCGTTCTTGTCTTTAATGACAAGGAGTGGCAGGCTTTTATCACTGGCGTGAAAAAGGGTGAGTTTGATATAGGCCTAGATACATTAGGTAGTTAAACCTGAAAGGTTTGGTAGGAAAAATCAGACTGAATATCCCTCAGCCTGATTTTTAGCGCTTATTGAGACTTATAATCTCCAGAAAAAAGCCTTAGCTTCTTTAGCATAAGCCGGAAGTTATGGCCTTAACCACATTAGAATAGCGTTCGCTTTATTACCATCATACTTTTTAATATGCTGTCAATGCACATATCTTAAGTAGATTGTAACCATGTGCTTAGTGTTTTGATCCATGCAGGGTGCTCATTCAGGCAAGGAATTAGCGTGAAAGACTCCCCTCCCGCGTTAAGAAACTCCTTTCTTGCAGCAATACCCATTTCTTCTAATGTTTCTAAGCAGTCAGAAACAAAAGAAGGGCAAATAACCAATACTTTTTTTTCACCTTTGGCGGCTAACTGTCTGAGGATATCAACTGTATTAGGCTCTAGCCATTTAGCGCGACCTAGACGAGACTGAAAGGCAACAGTGTATTTATTTTGAGGAATATTGGCTGCTTCGACAAAACAACAGGCGGTGCGGTAAACCTGATGACGGTAGCAGGTTTTATGAGCACTTGACGATTTAGCACAACAATTATTTTTTTTTAGACAGTGCTTGTTAGATGTGTCGTCTTTTAATATATGTCTGATCGGCACACCATGAAAACTAAAGATCAAGTGATCATACTCTTGGTCCAACCACGGCTTAGCCGATTCAACCAAAGCTGATATATAGCTCTTATGATCATAAAATACGGGGAAAATATTTAGCCGAATTGGCAAATTATGCGCGCTTATAATTTCCCTAGTGCGTTGTGAAACCGTTTTTACCGTTGACATAGCATAATGCGGATAAAGCGGAAATAGCAGTATCTCTTTTACCTTATGCTGGTTTGCAAGGCGCAGCACAGCTTGCTCTATATTAGGCTCCCCATAGCGCATAGCTAGCTCGATAGGCAAGTTAACTTCCTGTGATAACGCTTTAGTTAATGCTTTGCTATGACTGATCAATGGTGAGCCATCTTCTGCCCATATGCTTCGATAAGCTTCAGCAGACTTTTGAGGTCGTATTGGCAGAATAAATAGACTAAGCAGCAAGCGACGGATAAGCCAAGGTAGATCAATAACATATTCATCCATCAAAAACTCATCAAGGTAGCGTCTGACGTCGTTTACATTAGGGCTGTCAGGTGAGCCAAGATTAACCAGTAATACACCGCGACGTATCATTTCAATTCTTTTAGCTGATTTATAAAGTTCCCACTTTAGTAGGTGCGTATAGGTGAAATTTTTTGAAATATTATGGCATAAAAAAAATCGCTCGTAGTTAACAATGTGCGTCTGTGATATAGATTAAGGCTCTTTTTTTGCACTGTGGCAATGCCTACCTGCCCTGTAAAGCACAACGTACCCTACAATGGCAGAAATAAGTGAACCTACAAGTATACCTATACGATCTGAAATAATAGGGTTGATATCAGTCTCAGTAAATGCCAGCGAACCAATAAATAAACTCATAGTAAAACCAATGCCGCAGAGAATAGATAAACCATACATTTGCCTCCAACTCGAGTGAGCAGGTAGTCTCGCCAGTCCAGCTTTTACTGCAACCCAGCAAAAACTGAATACCCCTATCTGTTTTCCTAGAAATAGTCCTATCAAAATACCAAGAGGAACAGGGTCAGCAAGGCTTTTAAATTGTTCTATGCTCAACATAATGCCTGCATTGGTAAATGCGAAGATTGGCAAGATAAAAAAGTATACATTTTTATGCAGTGCATTTTTTAACGTTTTTAGTGGCGAGCGCCCTTTTTGATCTGTCGCGTTTAATGGAATAGTTAAAGCGGTCAACACACCGGCAAGTGTCGCATGCACGCCTGATTTAAGCACGCATACCCAGAGCAAGGTGCCAACAATGAGATAAGGGCTTAACCTAGTCACCCCGCAACGATTAAAAATAATTAAGATGCCTAGTAATACGGAACCGATCAGCATAGACATAACCGATAAATCAGCAGTATAAAATAGTGCAATAATAATAATGGCGCCAAGATCATCAAGAATGGCCAGTGCCAACAAAAACACTTTAAGGGAAGAAGGCACTTTGTTTCCGAGTAAAGCCAAAATGCCTATTGCAAAGGCAATATCTGTTGCTGCAGGTATCGCCCACCCTTTTAGTCTTGCTGGATCATCGTAATTGAAAGCAACATAGATCAATGCGGGCACCACCATGCCACCGACGGCAGCGATACCCGGCAGGGCAACCTTGGCTGGGGAATTTAAATCGCCCTCTATTACTTCCTGCTTTACCTCCAGACCAATCAGTAAGAAGAACAGAGCCATAAGGCCGTCATTAATCCATAGTAAGGCTGGCTTGTGTATATCTAGAGCGCCTATGCTGAGCCGAATAGGCACATCTAAAAGCCAATTATAATACCCTGATAAGGGACTATTGGCCGCAATGATAGCCAAGACAGCCGCAATAATAAGCAGTACGCCAACCGCATAATCTAACTGCAAAAAACGCTGCAATCGTCGTATAAACATAAGCTCTCCAAATCTTATTATCATTACGGCTGAGATTTAGCCAAGACAATAACAGCTTATTAGTCAAATTCAACAGTATTCTAAAACGTATATATTTATGTGCCTGCAAGTTTGGGTAACAAGTGATCCTTATTGACTATGATATTGTTCGATATATTGTGCTGATTATGCAGCTGAGTGAAGTTGTCGTATTGAAAGGATATATCTTCTGGCAAGTAATACCAATAACTGAAAGGTCTTGCTGACATGCTATAAAAACAAGGGTAACATGGCATTTTTTTTAGTAAGAAATTTCCTTATGCTGAGCATACGAGCCAAACTTGAGCAACTGATAGCGACGCATGCCGCCATTGAAAATAGTATGTCCTTTCACTGTATTCATGGTTACTTAACGGCACTGGCAATCTGCCCTGTAGATCTTCCAAGGTCTGAGATCATTAATAGCATATTCGGTGAAATGCCCATGCTAAGCAGCGCAGAAAAACAAAATATCAATGCCGTATTGGATAACTTGAAAAATGAGATTGATCGATCTTTTAATGAAGAAGGTGGTTTTACCTTATCTTGTGAGCTCCCATTTGATGAGGATGACGATGACGGAAATAAAGCGCTTGAAGACTGGTGTGGCGGCTTTATGGAAGCGCACTTCCTAACAGAAAATGCTTGGTTTCAGAAGCATGAACAGGAAGTTTGTGAGCTGCTACTACCAATTATGTTAGCATCTGGTCTGTTTGATGAGGAGCCAGAGTTCAAAGACATGTTAAACGATGAACAGCTAACAGATGAAATGTATAGTCAGATTCCTGAGGTATTGATGGAGCTATATTTAATGTTTACGCTTCCAGAAGATATTCGCACTAAAGATAAACGTGTTAACTTTGATAAGAAGAAATGATTTTAGCTGGTTTCCTCTGTACTCGAAAATTTTTAATGAGAACCTACATAAATAGTTAACACACACCTTAGCGCTGCAAGCCATAAGCGAGATATTCCAAAACTTGTTGAAAATGAACTCGCTGAAAAAAGCATTAAATGCTGACTTTGTCACTACCTTTCATCGCTCCACCTGAGTCAGCTTACTTTTTTTGTCTTATGCTCAAGGGATATCGAGCTGACCGGAAAAAAGTTGATCCATACACTCAATTAACTGCTTTTTAGGGCGACAATCAAATATGCCATGTCGTTCAGGGTCACTTGGTGTTATGCCTCTAAGAAACAGATAAATTACGCCTCCAAAGTGTTTGTCATAATCATAATTGGGTATCCGTTGTTTTAGTAAACGGTGCAGTGCAAGTGAGTACAGCTGATATTGCAAGTCATAACGATGGCTTATCATTGCTGCGGTCATCTGGTCTCTTGAGTAGTGCTCTATAGAACTACCTAGCCAATTAGACTTATAATCAAGCACATACCACTGGCCATTATATTCAAAACTTAGATCTATAAACCCCTTTAACATTCCCTGTAATTGTTGAAAATTTAGTAGCCCCGCTTGTTCGCTAATTGGGTCATGCGTTGTAATAAGTTGATTAAGGCTACGTGCATTGAGCTTTTTGATAGGCAGGTAAAATTCCATTTCAACCTTACGTTGATGCTCAGGTAATTTTCCAAGCAATAAAGAAACACCATCTAGCGGTGTTTGCAGGCAGGTTTTCAGCATGCAAACCAATGTTTCTGTCCATTGATTGTCATATCCTTCAAGTAATAATTGTTCACGCACAAATAAGTCGAGAGTTGCATGACAATCCGTATTAAAGTCAACTCGCTCAAAAAGCGAGTGTAAAAATGTACCAGGTCTAGCGCC
This sequence comes from Endozoicomonas sp. (ex Botrylloides leachii), assembly GCA_028728195.1. GTDB lineage: Bacteria > Pseudomonadota > Gammaproteobacteria > Pseudomonadales > Endozoicomonadaceae > Endonucleibacter. The sequence goes on along the minus strand of JAQYUY010000005.1, from coordinate 22,683 downwards.
TTTGGGAAAATTAAATATGCTGTACGGGTCACCCTCTTTTAATGGCTGATTGGTGGGCTCAGCACTATCTCGTCTAAAATCTACATCATACCCAGCTGTTTCCATGCTAGCGTCTGACAGAGCTGTATTAGTATTGACTTGTAGCAGCCATTTTTCACGAATACTATGTTTCGATAATGCGGAATAGCTGGTTATCCACCAATTTCTTTCAATATAACCGGTAAAAGATAAAGCCTTTAGCATCGGTTGCTTTTCTATAGGTGGCTGATAGCGATCAAGAGTCGCTATAGGTGGCGGTGTAACAGAAAATTCGGATTGGCCATCTACCAGATTATTAATAATATCTGGGAGTCTACTGGCGGTTATTATCTTGTTATTATTAAGCAGCCAACCTATACCACTGCGGTTAAGATCAGTATCTTCAGCTTTTGAGTTTCCGGTTTTAAGGGGCGCTATACCTATATAGCAGCTATAAACTGAGCGGGTTAGCGCTACATACAAAAGGCGGAGGTCTTCAGCTAGACGCTCTTTTTCAACAAATTTTTGAGTTTCCCCATGACCTTCCAGATCGAGTACAGCGCAATGGTTATGTTCATCATGATAGATTGGCTGTTTTTCTTCCCTGAAGCGGCAAATAAAGGGCAAAAAGACAATGTTATATTCAAGTCCTTTAGCTTTATGAATCGTGACGATTTTTACCAAATCTTGTTCACTTTCCAAATGCAATTGTTGTTCTAATGCATTTTTATTCGGCTGGTCAATAGCTTCTGTTAACCAGCGATAGAGTGCATGATGGCTATCAAGTGTCATAGCTTGAATGGCTAGTAGTTCACCCAAATGTAATACATCAGTTAGCTGTCGCTCACCCGATGCATTCGTTAACAGCGTTTCGGCAATTTTTCGTTGTCGGATGACACTACGTAGCATAGGAAGAATGCCTTGATTAAACCAGATCGTTTGGTAATTACTGAATTCTTCTACTACCTGCTCCCATAGTTGTTCATCAAGATTGAGTTGATCAAGGTAAGCTGCATCGAGTCCAAATAAGAGTGTGGCCAGTGCTGCTCTCAGTGCTCTTTCGTTAGTTGGGTTTAGGCAGGCAAACAACAACTTTTGTATATCATAAGCTTCTTGGCAACTGAATACAGAGCCACTATTACTGAGATACACACTGGCGATGCCCTGTTGAGCAAGGCGATCTCTTATCAGTTGTCCTTGCCGTCCCGTTCGCACTAAAATAGCTATGTCGCCAGCTTGTAAGGATCGGCAGGTGTTTCCATCATTGATTAGGCATTGCTGTTGATCGGCCAAGGTAAGCAATCGGTTAATTTCAGTGGCCGTAGCGGTGGCCATAGTATCCTGATATTCCCCTGACCCGACTGTGGGTTTTTCTACTCCTCGTTGAAGCCATATCTGTATAGCAGGCAGATATTTTTCATAGATAGTTATACTTTTTTCCTTACCTTTCTCAGATGCCTGAATAGGGTAAAAAGATATATCATTGTCGTATATAAAAGGCGATAGCGAATGAGTAAAAATGCGATTTACCCCTGCAATCATATGTGCTGATGATCGCCAGTTCGTATCAAGCGTATAATGAGCTTTTACCTGATTTCGGACATACATATACGTAAAAATATCTGCACCACGAAAAGCATAAATTGCTTGTTTAGGGTCACCAATCATAAATAAGCCAGTATTGCTATCGGATGTTTCAATGTAAATTTTGCTGAATATGGCATATTGCTGTGGATCGGTATCTTGAAACTCATCAATCATGGCAACCCTATATTTTTTACGAATAGCATCTGCTAATGCTACGCCATGCTTACCCTCTAAAGCTGATGATAGATTAACTAATAGGTCATCAAATGATAACTGGTGATGAATGGCTTTTTGCTGTTGAGTTTTCTCTTTTATATAAGTCAGAGCCTGCTTTAGAATCATTCCACGGAAAGCACTTTGTAATGGGATAGGGTGTTCTAACAGTTGATCAATTTTCTCAAAAACTGAATGATCAGGAAATACGTGACCTTTTTTAAGTGCTTTTTTTATCATGCCTGTAGAGTAAAGCGGCCAACCTTCCTCAGGTATCAGCTCATCGCTTTGAATAAAAGCTTCCATTGCTGGAAGCTTGGTCAGAATTTTACTTCGGCTTTTAAGCCTACCACTGGTAAGAAGCTGGCGAATTGCATCTTTATCCTTGAACCATAGCGTTTTAATAGCCAATATTGGCTTAACGTACTTATTATAAAATTGATCTAATGTGGTAGGCAGTCCCTCTGAGCGTATAGATAGTGTTGATTTATTTATCCATGGACGAATATCAATTAATAATTGATCTGGGGTAGACCATAGCATTTTTATCAGTGAAATATAGGTCTTATCCAATGGGTATAGCGTATGTCGCCAAAAGTCGCTGACACATGCCTTAAACAGTGGCTGCTCGTCAGTAATTAGCTCGCTTGAAAACAGTGTACCACTTTCAAAAGCATGTTGTTTTAACATCCGCTGACAAAAGCCATGGATAGTAAATATTGCCGCTTCATCCATTTGCTGCTCAGCATCTCGAAGCAGTTGTATACAATGTTCATGATGATCAAGTTCTGACAATAAGGATTGAATAAAGGTATCTTTGCTTTTACCCGCAATAAAGTCTATACGAGCATCATGAATACGGGCTCTAATCCGATCACGCAGCTCACCTGTAGCAGCTTCCGTGAATGTGACGACCAAAATTTGATCAACATTCAAGGTGCTGTGATGACTAGTAGATTCACCTTGGCTATTACTGGAGCCATGCCCTAGCAGTAAGCGTAAATAAAGATTAGCAATGGTATACGTTTTACCCGTTCCAGCACTCGCCTCAATAAGACGAACGCCGTGTAAGGGGAACTGAAGAGGATCCAAGGTATATCTCATCTTATTAGCCCTCTCCTCTATTGATCAATAGTATGTGTAATGGCAGGGGCTAAGATACGCTTACTCAGCAGTAACATTGAGTCGTAAATTTCGTCAAAATTGGGATAAATTCGGGCAATATAAGGGTCAGCACCTTCTGAAAAATTATTCGACACAAAGGTGTTGCCTTCAAATTTTAGTTTTGCTTTTTTATAAGCTTTATTTTTATCTTGTCGTTCTTCAAACCAGACAAAGGCTGTTTCGATAAAAAAAGGCAGTGGTTTGGAAATGCCTTCAATATATATTTCTATTAATTCTGACAGGTATTTGATAGCTTGCGTTGCAGAAAGAGGCTGGAAGCAGTGCGTTAACGTAAGGTCTTTTTCAGCATCTATACCAACAAGCGTCGTTTTCAATTTATTTCCCATCGCACAATAACAAAGGTGCTCGAGCCAGCCTGTAATAATATCTTTTCCTTTAATCGGGGCTGCACGGTAACGTAGCAAACCAGAAGAAAAACTTTGTTTTAGCCAACCTGATAGATAAGTATTACCGATCGTCAGATTAATTTCTTCATCTTCTTTAAGTGTCGAATGAGTAATCCATGCTGTCACATAGTTTGCAATTGATGTAACAGTATTGAGTTGTTTCCCCATAGATAACTCACCAAATGCGCCATAGGGCAAAGTACCTTTTGCTCGTTGCAAGGGTAAAAGACTGGCAGGATTTTCTTCTTTAATTAGATGGTCAAGTATGTCCTGTTTAATTTGGTATTGCTCAAGCCCTGTCAATATGAAGGGTTCATCTTCTTCTAAAATATCACTGGGTTTATCGAAAAATACCTTTAATCGCCGATTGCAAAAATACTTACAAGGCTCCTTAAAAAAACGAATTAACTCGGGTAATTCTAGATGCTCAGGTTGTTCGGCTTGTGTTAGCGAGCGGCCCATAAAAAAGGGCGCTTTAATACCTTGGCGGGCTGCGCTTGGCAGCCATTGCTTAGCATAACTAAACAGTTTTTTATTATTGTCCGGTTTAAATATTTCAACACTAAATGCTTGCAAAGGGTGTTCGGTAATTAGGTGACTTTTCAATGATAGCTTACTGTTGCTGGCTAAAATAAATCCCTGTTCGCAATAATTTAGTAATTCTGTCACAAGTACAGAGGGTGCTTTGGTTGAATTGTCCTGAATACTTTTGCCAACATAACTGATATATAGGCGTTGCTCAGCTGATAACAACGCTTCAAGAAATAGATAACGATCATCTTCTCGACGGGAACGGTCACCTCTGCGACTATTTTGAGCAATCAAGTCAAAGCCGGTCGGAATAATACTACGTGGGTATGCTCCATCATTCATACCTAAAAGGCACACTACCTTAAAAGGGATAGAACGCATCGGCATCAAGGTGCAAAAATTTACTTGGCCTGCTAGAAAGCGCTGACTGCTACGAGTTTGAGAAATATGGTCGGTTAAATAATGAATAAACACTGCTTTAGACAGCGGCTCACTATAGTCGGCATCTTTTAGCTGTTCATGGAGCTGTTTCATTGCATCACGTACAGACTTTAATGCATATTCGTCCTCTTCTTCCGGCTGAAAAAATTGTTCCAGCATATGGTTGAGGTAGTGTATCCAGTCACCAATGCATCGTGGCGTATTTAAACTTTCGGCAACTTGCTCGAGACAGTCGATAAAGTCTGCTAGCTGCCCACTCAAAGCTGCATCCATTCCTTGTATGGAGTCCAATGGAAGAATACCTTCATATAAACCAGATGCTTCGGGCATAGCATACCCTAACAACATACGTTTTAGGCCAAATAACCACGTATTTATAGCCATGACAGGTAGGCCAAAGGCAGCTTGCTGCTGGTTGATGCCCCAACGAATACCAGCCTCATTAATCCATTGCTTGAGTGTGTTAAGGCGAGCTTGGTTTAATTTAAAACGCCGCTGTATAGCTGGTATTTCCAGTAATTCTAAAAGTTCAGGTGCCGTGCAGCGACTAGTATTCAGCTCGAGAAGACGAAGTACGCCTGAAAGTATTGGGTGTTGAACCCGAGCACTGCCATCAGAAATAGAATAGGGGATATAACGTGCATCATCTTGAGGCATGCTACCAAAGGCCGCATGAATCCAAGGACTATAGGCGTCAATATCAGGTAGCATCACGATAATATCTTTCGGCGTGATATCGGCATTATGATCGAATAGGCTCAGCAGTTGGTCATGGAGTACTTCAACTTCCCGTAGCGGGGAGTGACAGCTATGTATAGCCAACGATGAGTCATTACTGGCTATTACCTGCTTATCTGATGCATACGTGCTATCAAGCAAGTCCAGTATATCTGCTTGAATATGACTCAAAAGAGAGGTACGAGGTACATTAGCAAATGCATCAATATCAACGGCTTCTATATCATGCAGCTGATATAGATAATCTCGGCCGAGTTTGCCCATGGATGCTAACAGCGTATTAGTGCACTTATTGGTTTCCAGATCACTTTTTAAAAATGATGTAGACCGTTCAGTATTTTGCTGACTTAGCGTAAAACGTCGAGCCGCCATTTTAGCGCGGTATTTAGGATCTTCTAACCCACCCCAGAAATAGCGGCAAGGGTTATTGATCATCAAGTGTATATCTATTTGTTGCCCCAATGATTGCAAGGACTCAACAAAGTGTGGCGGAAGCGCAGAAATGCCAAAAACAAATAATCGCTGTGGCAGTTTTTTACGGCTGTATTCTTTTAACAGCACATCATTAAACTGCTGATGCATATTAGCTCGATGCCAGTGAGAATGCCCAAGCTGCTTAATACGTTTTACCAAGGCTCTCCAGAGTTTTGGCTGCCACTGTTGGTCTTGGGTGATTGCTTCAAGGTTATCACCATTTTCCCACTTAATAATCCACTCTGGCCGGTAGACTAAATATTGATCAAAAATATCTGCAATCTTTCCTGCTAATTGATAACACTTCAGGTTATCGGCATCATTAATAAGGTAATTCTTCAACGGCGTAAAGCTATCCTGATTAATGAATGTTTTCATCAAGCTCATAATATGCCATGTCATTGATTCCTTATTAAAAAAAGATCGTTTGGGTACATCAGGCAATATGCTAAGGTACATATCCCAAAGAAAGCTAGCTGGCAGAGGAAAGTTAATAGCCGCAGCAATGCCTATATCGTCAGCGAGCTGTAACCTTAACCATTGTGCCATTCCCGGACTTTGTACCAGTATATGTTCATCTTGTAGCGGATTAGATAAAGGATCTCGCTTGATCAACTCAACTAGCAAATCTTTAAGCACATCAAGTCGATTAGAGTGGTAAATAGTGAGCACGTGACGAGCTCCGGTACGTTATGGCAATAGAATTATCCGTATTGTTACTGAGAGGTGCTTTTGCATCAAGTGAAGCTAGCAGACGAGCAAAGCAAAAAAATTTATTAAGATAATAGCAAGCTTATTAACGGCGTACTAAGTGGCTACTATTTTTGTACCCCATGAGCATGATATATGCTCAGAGCGCTGTGCTGATAAAGATCTTTTTCTAGGTAGGGCCTTCGGGCGACTTTTGGCCCGGAGCACACCTATATTTTCTTACATTATTAAACCGTGTTTTTTTGCTTCTTTTTACCGGGTAGAGGGTAACCGTTCCTCGTCGGGTTCATTCAGATGCCATACTTTCAAGGGCTTGTCAAAATGGCCCATGAGGTTGCTCCAAGAGTTCGACACTATCCGATCGTCATGCAATTTTGCCAATGAGCACAGCCTGTGGGCATCGCCTGCCAGCGTTGCTATGCATTGATTCCCGTCTGATTCATTCGGATCCCACACTTTTATGGTACTGTCCAAAGAGCCCGACACCAGCCGACCGTCAGATAAATATATGAGATCATATATCCCGTGAGCATGACCTTTCAACGTTGCTACGCATTGATGCCCGTTCGGTTTATTAAAATCCCAGAATTTTATGGTACGGTCATAAGAACCCGATACCAACAGACCCTCAGGCGATTCTATGAGTGCATTTACCATGTTAGTATGACCTTCGTTAGTATGGCCTTCCAGCGTTGCTATGCATTGATGTCCGTTCGGTTTCTTCAAATCCCACACTCTAATAGTTTTGTCCCAAGAGATCGACACCAGCAGACCATTAGACAATTGTATAAGTCTATGAATCTTGTTGGTATGACCTTTCAGCGTTGCTATGCATTGATGCCCATCCGGTTTCTCCACATCCCATAATTTTATGGTACCGTCATAAGAGCCCGATGCCACCAGACCGTTAGATAATCGTGTGATTGTACTTATCATGCCTGTATGACCTTTCAGCGTTGCTATGCATTGATGCCCATCCGGTTTCTCCACATCCCACAATTTCATGGTATTGTCCGTAGAGCCCGATAATACTAGTTTGTTAGACAATGTTATAACGCTATTAACTGAGCCGTTATGACCTCTCAGCGTTGCTACGCATTGATGCCCTTTCGGTTTTTTCACATCCCACACTTTCACGGTATGGTCTGCAGAGCACGATACCGGTCGACTATCAGGTAATGCTGCGACTTGATGCACCATGCCGGTATGACCTTCTAGCGTTGCTACGCATTGATCCCCGACCGGTTTATTCATATCCAACACTTTAAGGGTATTGTTCGAAAGTGGGGTATTCGGAGGATACTCGGTATTGGCCGTAGACGGGGGATAGCCCGCAGAGCAGAATACCAGATGACCGTTAGGCAGTGTTGTGAGTACCTTCGGTGGGCCGGCATAACCTTTCAGTCTTAGCGGTTGATAATCTTTCATTTTTGGCGACTTTAGGTATTTATTGCTTTTCCATCGGCGGTAAGCAAGCCGAGATAAAGCATCATCAATGTCATAACCTGGAACAGGGGGTATTTCCATATTTTCAATTGACTTTCTATATGCGTTTTTATTGGCACCATAATACTTCTCAGATAGTATTTTCAGCCTTTCATTTACATTAAGTAGTTTATCCAATATTTCACCAATATTAGATAATTGAGCCAATTCTTCAAAAGTAGGGAGCTGCGCTATAGGGGAAATTAATTGATTTGGTGGTGAGTCTACGGGATCAGCTAACTGATTATTTTGAATCTTTTCTGAGGGTCTAGCTGTCGATTCTGAATCGATAAGCATATTTTTTAAATTACTATGGGAAGATATGGAGTTAGCATTGACTAATATAGACTCTTTAACCTGATTTATTTGATTTTGAAAGTCACCTATAACCTGATTTATTTGATGTTGAAAGTCACCTTCAACTTGGTTTATTTGATTTTGAATATCAGTAGGTATTACCAGCCTATTGTTAGCCCCTTGTGCCAGAGAGTCTCTCTCTGCAATGGTTTTTTGGTTCAAAACACTTCTATCAGTGATGTCGTTCAGAGCATGAGATCGATCGGGAATTATTGCTATAGCCATTTTATTTCCATGTTAAAATACATAAGATGCTTATCGAGTAGTGAGTTTCAAATAAATATCATAAATAACCAAACAAATTCGATTAATATACTTTTATTGGTATTCGCTTTATTTTTTACTGACCATTTACAGGGTTTTATTCTGATAAAACTGTAACCTTAAAAGAAGCATAAATTATTATTGATTTTTTAATATTATGTGATTTTGTAGGTATGTCATTAATAATGCAGTTAGTATTCCTAACAATTAAAGGTGATGCATCATATGGGTTGAGTCTTGGTTGACCTTAATCACTACTATGCGGTCATTAGGCATTTTGATCTTATGGCAATCATGGAAGTTAGCTGCTCTCACTGTGAAAGCAACCGTAATGTAAAAAATGAAAAAGCCCTCCTCAGGTCTGCAACGCTTTTACTGCAAAAACTGTAGGAAAAGCTTTCAAAAGGACTTCATATATAACGGTAACCAACCCGGTATTCAGGATCGAATCATAGATATGGCTATATACCAGCAGAGTGCTTGGCATTAGCCAGAACACCGTCATAAAGCGTTTAAAAACTCTTGCCCAGATAAGTGACCCGATTACCCTTTCAAAATTCACAGGTTCAGCTGTTATGCCAGATGGATGAGCAATGGGGCTATGTCAGAAACAAGCAAAATCAGCGGGGGTTGTTCCATGATTGGGAACCTCGCTTCAAGCGTGTCATAGCCAATGCCTTTGGTCGCAGCATTTCATCAACCTTGAAAAAGTTACTGAACTTACTCAAGTCATCAGTTATTTTTGTACTGATAACTGGCAGCCTTATAAACGCCACCTGCCTCAGTGAATTGAGAGAAACAACCTTACATTGAGAACTCGGCGAAAAAGATTAAATCGAAGGACTATATGCTTCTCTAGGTCAGCAGAAGTTCACGGTAAGGTAGTTGGCGAATTTATTTCAAGAAATCATTATCAACTAGTGTGAGGCGAGACTATAAAATACCTACTAATTACGCGCACACCAGATTTTAATTAATCCCAATAAAACAAAGGGGCAACGTCGTTTCATGACTTAAACATTGCTACTTTTCCGCTATAATACCTATTATCGTTGCTAACTACGTTATTGCAATGCCCATCTAAACACTCTTGTAGCTCCCATCAAGACAGTGAACAGTCTCTCAATATATTATTCAATGCTTCCCCAGGGTTATCGTGTCGCATGAAGGCTTCGCCAATAAGAAAAGCCTTCACTTTTTTATTGAGCATTTTATTTACGTCGTCTTGTGTATGAATACCGCTTTCAGTAATCACAAGGCGATCGTCTGGTATAAGTGGTAATAATGTAAAGGTATTATTAAGACTGACTTCGAAAGTGTGCAAGTTACGGTTGTTAACTCCTAGTAGGGCATTCTTTAAGGGTAAGGCTCTTTCTAGCTCACCTTCACTATGAACTTCCAGTAATACGCTCATACCCAGTTCTTGAGCAAGACCATTGAAATCAGCCAGTTGGATATCCGATAGCGCTGATGCAATAAGCAGGATACAGTCAGCCCCGATAATGCGCGACTCGTAAACTTGCCATGGATCAATCATAAAATCTTTACGCAGCAGCGGGAGTGTTACAGCAGCCCTAGCTTGTTTTAGGTGATTACAGTGGCCTTGAAAAAACAATTGATCTGTCAAGATTGATAAACATGTTGCACCACCATTCTGATAGCTTATAGCAATGCTTTCAGGGTCAAAGTTTTTCCGAATAACACCTTTGCTTGGCGATGCTCTTTTTAGCTCAGCAATAATGCCAATTTGACCAGATGCAACTTGGTTAACCAGCTGTTTGGCAAACCCTCGCGTTGGTGGGCAATCACCAGCTTGTGCCTTGGCATTAGCTAATGATAATGCTGTATGCCCTTCCTTTATTTCATCATGCTTTTGTTGAATAATTTTATGCAAGATAGTCGGTAACGACATATGTTCCTGCCTCTAGTAAAACGAATGGCTGAAGCTGGCTAGCTCTTGCATTTTTTTCAAAGCAAGCCCCTGCTGAATAATTTGACAAGCAATGCTAACGCCTTCTTGAAAACTGCCTGTGAGACCTGCAACGTAAATTGTAGCGCCACTATTTAGGGCAATCATATCAGCAGCTTTTTTTGCGTAGGTGGTTTCTCGTTTGTTTAGAGCATCACAAATCAACGAGAGCGATTCATCGGTATCGGCAACCGATAGTCCTAACAGACTTTGCGAATGTATGCCCATATCTTCAGGTTTTATAAGGTATTCAACAATCATGCCTTGCTTTAATTCTGCAACGTGAGTTTCACTGGAAATGCTGATTTCGTCCAAACCATCTAGAGAGTGTACGACCATGACATGCTTGCTACCAAAGGCAAGGAATACTTCAGCTATAGGGCGGCATAACTCTTTTGAAAATACGCCTACTACTAAGTTTTCAACACTTGCAGGGTTGCACAGTGGGCCCAGAATATTAAACAGTGTTCGAATACCTAGTGCCTTGCGTATATGAGCAACATGTTTCATAGCAGAATGATATGCAGGGGCAAACATAAAACCAACACCTATTTTTTCTACACAAAGAGCAACTTGTGAGGGTGATATCGCCATATTCATTCCGGAGTTCTCCAGTAAATCAGCGCTACCACTAGCACTGGACACCCCCCTATTGCCATGTTTGGCTACGTGCGCCCCTGCTGCTGCCGCAACAAAAGCGGAGGCTGTAGAGACATTAAACAGATGGGCTTCATCCCCACCCGTACCGACAATATCAACCAAGTGCTTTGCTTGAATCTTTACTGGTGTCATTAGCAGGCGCATCACTGTGGCAGCCCCGACTATTTCGTCAATGCTTTCATTCTTAATCCGCATAGCTGTTAGAAATGAACCTATTTGTGCATCATGACATTTGCCACCCATGATCTGTTCCATGATGCTAATCATTTCCTCACGGCTCAAGTCACGTTGTTGAACAACGTGAGCAATGGCCTCTTTAATATGCATAACGGTTAAGCCTGTTATTTTTTTTAAGGAAATTGTTTAATAATTCATGACCTTGCTCAGTCATAATTGATTCGGGATGAAACTGTATACCCTCGATAGGCAGGCTTGTATGGCGAATACCCATAATTTCATCTTGCATGCCCTCTTTAGTTTGTGTCCATGCAGTGATCTCTAAGCAAGCAGGTAACGATTCTTTCTCAAGAATAAGAGAATGATAACGTGTTGCAGTAAAGGCCTCAGGTAGCTGATGAAATACGCCTTTATTTTCATGAAAAATCGGAGATGTTTTCCCATGCATAACCTTTCGCGCCCTAACAACTTTGCCGCCATAAACTTGCCCTATGCTTTGATGACCCAAACAAACTCCAAGGATAGGCACCTTTCCTTGAAATCGTTGAATAACATCCATCGATATGCCTGCCTCATTGGGTGTGCAAGGGCCAGGTGAAATAACAATATAATCCGGGTTAAGCTTTTCAATACCATCCAGAGTTATTTGGTCATTTCTATGCACTTCTACCTTAGCACCTAGCTCGCCAAAGTACTGCACCAGATTCCAAGTAAACGAATCATAATTATCAATCATTAATAACATCTGTTTCGTTCCTTTTAATCTATATTCTTTAGGCCAGTTGCTGCCATGGCGGCAGCTTGAAAAATAGCACGTCCCTTATTCAGGGTTTCCTTCCATTCCAGCTCTGGTATTGAGTCAGCAACAACACCAGCACCCGCCTGTATATGCAAGGTATGATTTTTTATCACAGCAGTACGAATGGCAATGGCTGTATCCATATTGCCATTCCACGCAAGATAACCAACGGCACCACCGTAGACACCTCGCTTAATCGGTTCTAGCTCATCAATAATTTCCATAGCGCGTATTTTGGGTGCACCACTGACGGTTCCAGTCGGTAAATTAGCACAGAGCACATCGATAGCATCGTGCCCAGATTTTAAACGGCCAGTCACATTAGAAACAATATGCATAACGTGAGAGTAACGCTCAATAGACATTTTTTCTGTCAAGTTAACGCTAGCTATTTTTGATACCCTGCTCACATCATTGCGGCCAAGGTCAATTAACATTAAATGTTCGGCAAGTTCTTTTGGGTCATTTAATAGCTCTTGTTCAAGCGCTTTATCTCCAGCTTCTGTTTTACCTCGCTTACGCGTGCCTGCAATAGGTCTTACTGTGACCTCGCCATCCTCAAGGCGCACCAGTACTTCAGGGGATGATCCCACGATATGAAAATCACCAAGATCCATATAGTACATATAAGGCGATGGGTTAGTACTACGTAAAGCTCGGTAAAGGTTAAGAGGTGAGCTTTCAAAGGGAATACTCATTTGCTGAGATAATACCACCTGCATGGCATCACCAGATACAATATACTCACGGATCTTTTCAACGTTTTCTTTAAATTTGTTTTGCCCCATGCCAGAACGAAAGTCGCTTTCATCTATCAGGTTAGCCTGCGTCTGCTCAGGCGGTAATGCAGGTGCTGTATTCAGGCGATGAACCAATACATCAAGCCGATGATTTGCTTGATGCAGTGCGTCTTGATCACTGGGGTCCGCATGGGTAACCAGAATTAGCTTGCCCGTCAAATTATCAAACACGGCCATATCTTCTGAAACCATCAGCAAAATATCAGGCGTACCTAATGTGTCTTTAGGTGTTGATGTTGTTAATCGAGATTCAACATACCGAACACAGTCATAGCTAAAATAGCCAACTAGTCCTCCGGTAAAGCGGGGAAGCCCTTGGGGGGCGGCAACCTTATAGCGTTGTTGAAACTGCTTCACAAACGATAAGGGAGTTCCGCATACATGTTCTTCTGTTATTTGGCCATCGTTCTCTATCTGAATATGAGAACCACTGACCCTTAATAGGGTGCGACAAGAGAGACCAATCATAGAGTAGCGCCCCCATTTTTCGCCTCCCTGAACAGACTCTAGCAAGTAAGAATAGCGCTGGTTAGCTAATTTCAGATAAACAGTTAACGGTGTTTCAAGGTCAGCAATAATTTCCCGAGTGACCGGTATTCGGTTATATTTTTCGCGAACCAGATGGGAAAATTGATCAGGCGTCATATCTATCTCATATAAAACTGATTATTAACAGAAGCAGCAACAACGTTAGGTTTTCAGTCAACCGTACCATTGCAGGGTCAAGTTTCAAATACTGTGTTCAAGGTTATGCTGTTACTGTCATATGATAAAAAGCAGGCGAAAATACAGTGAATGCAATGCCTGAACACTGAATGTTTATTGTTATTGGGTTGGCCTTTTCGCCAAAAAAATAACTGCCCACTGCCAATCTTCTTCTACATGCTCTTAGGCTGATTAACACGCGGTTATAATGGAACTTGAGGGTATATGACGGGTAGCTTTTTTGCAAATTATAGCTTGCCTTCAACGGCAGGATGGATGCCTATGCATTATATTTAAGCGACGTCTGACATTAATATTTATACCAAATACATCGCGCATAAAAGAAGGGGTAATAAGCTAAACCTGTAGTTTTGCATAAATAGCTACCCCAATTTCCAATATATTGATCAGCAGGCCAATAATGGTGTCATGCATTTTCTCCCGCTTTGATATGCATATCCATTCTAACCTTTGCACTTGATTTCAGATAACATCGTATCGAAGGTATCAGTTATCTTTTTTGAAGGTGGCTTTGTCAGGTAACTCACGGAAATAATTGCTACCGTGGAAAATAAAATACCCGGTACCAGCTCATATAAATCAAACAAACCGCCGTGAAGCTTACTCCAACAAAAGACAGTTAAAGCACCAGTAATGATGCCTGACATCGCACCAGAGCTTGTCATGCGTCTCCAGTATAATGATAAAATTAATGTCGGACCAAAAGCAGCGCCAAAACCAGCCCATGCATAAGAAACTAATTTTAGAACAGAGCTGTCAGGATCCCAGGCCATGGTTGTGGCAATAACTGAGACACCCATAATGGCACAGCGGCCAACAAGAATAATTTCTTTCTGGGATGCTTTTATTCGAAATAAATCACGATAAAAGTCTTCTGCAAACGCCGTGGAACAAACCAATAACTGAGAATCCGCAGTACTCATAATCGCTGCCAAAATAGCGGCCAATAAAATGCCTGCAATAACAGGATGGAACAAGGTATTTACCATCAGCATAAAAATGGCCTCAGGGTCGTCCAAAAACAGTCCTGTATTTTTGACATAGACAATACCGGCAAAACCTACCAATAACGCACCTAAAATACTGAGAAAGGTCCAAGAAACCGCAATACGTCGTGCCATAGGCAGTTGCTTAAGTGAGTTCACTGCTTTAAAACGTGCCAAAATATGCGGTTGTCCAAAGTACCCTAAACCCCAGCCCGCCAGAGATATAATGATAATAATACTTAAAGATTGCCCAGTATTGGTGGTGAACATATTGAGCAGCTCTGGATTGATTTCATTTATTTGATGGAAAATAGCGCTTGGCCCACCGCTTACCTCCAATGCCATAATAGGCACGATAAGCAATGCTGCGGACATTAATAACCCTTGAACCAAGTCGGTCCAACACACTGCAAGAAAGCCGCCAAATAATGTATAGGAGATAACGCTAAGTGTGCCGATCACTAAAGCCCAGTGATAATCAATGCCAAAGGCAGACTGGAATAACTTACCACCTGCCACAAGCCCAGAGCTCGTATAGAATAAATAAAAAATCAAGATAAAAGATGCAGCTATAGGCTGAATAAGCCCTTTATGATTATCAAAACGATTAGAGAAATATTCCGGCAAGGTCACCGAGTCATTCGCCAAAACGCTATACACACGTAAGCGTTTTGCCACTACCAACCAATTAAGCCAACTGCCTATCAACAACCCGCCACCAAGCCAAACAGCTTCAAGCCCACTGAGAAATACAAAACCAGGTAAGCCGAGCAGTAGCCAGCCACTCATATCTGATGCCCCTGCGCTCATGGCCGTTGTCCAAGGGCCTAGCGAACGACCTCCAAGGAAAAAATCTTGTGATGTTTTTGTCCTGATCCAAGCTATGCTGCCGATAAAGAGCATACTTAAAAAATAGGCCAAAAAAGTTATCATAATAACAGCATCACTATTCATAAACTCTCCACTTTTATAGGATCTATATCGATATGTAGTATAGATACTGTTGCATAAAACTATTTTTTACCAAATAGCCCATTCTAATAACAGTCTCGAATATTGAGGTAAGGCAATTGAAAAAGTAACATTAAATAAATATTAATACCTGTTTTTCAGCCGTTATTTTTAGATGTTTTAATCTTTAGGCGACCCTATCCTGCGAATAATGGCTTTTTAGCGCGTTTTCAGTTCATGATTGATAACGAGCAATGCCCAAAGGCAGTCATCTTTCATAGCGACAGGGGCGGCCAATACTGCCCTGCTAAATTCCGCAAATTGTTTGTTAACTGTAAGATGCCATAGTGCGGAGTCCAACAGCGGTGCTGGTATTTGGATGGTTAGCGCAATAGCGTATTTAGACAAGATGATTGATATTATAAATCTACCGCGTCTCTGTCCCAGAGTGAATGTAATCCATCATAGGGTTTTTAAATGCTTAGCTTTTGCTAAATTAACGCCTCATAGCATCTGTAATTCCAATAGGTATATAATACGCCCCTATTTACTACAGTAGTTGAAGTATGTGGTGGTGTAGCCTCCTGCTATGACAGATCTTCTATTGTTACAGCATATCTTAATTAAAGCGTCTATGATTGCGTTAACTATTTGGGCTGAGAGACGCATGTGAGAGTTAGCAGGTCTGATTGACTGTATTATGAAAGTGCTGTCAACCCTAAAGCTAAGGCATGCTAATATATAAACTTAATGGATCAATGGCTTTATGATTAATCTTAACAAATTAATGGCAGGGATTACGCCAACCGGTTGGCTTATCGTTGCAATTTTTCTGGTAGTCTGGGTTGCTTTTACCTATTTCATGGGGGCTTATTCCGAAAAAAAATGGGGTGATAGAGAGCCAGGTGCTTTAGTCGGTTTTTTCGTTCCTAGCCTGCTATTTGCACTGTATCTTTATATATGCTAGGCAAATATCTTATACCAATCATCTTTTCTGGCTACGCTATTGACTGACCATGCACAGTACGATAGTTAGAAAACACGATTGGTATAAATTACCCTCTTAGAGGGCTTTATTGTTTTTATACTTAATCGATTCGAGTTCAATAGCCCGTTCATTTTGAAAAATCAGTGCACCAGGAGTATCGGTTTCTAGCGCTTTCATTTCATCATTAATGCGCAATAGAATGTTCCTTTCTAAAACCTCCATACCAGTATTCATTAACCAGTGATATTCGCGGCTATTTTTATCAAGCTGCAAGTCTTCTGATAGCACTTCAAGATTTGATAAAGCAACAAGGTGAATACCATTGTGATCTGTACCGGGCATATCAAACAAATGAGCAAGCAGGTCATGATGGTATTGCTTATCTAATTTATTCGGATCATCTGTGAGAATATCAGTTAGGGTGTCTGCTAGTTGTGCTAAGGCTCTTTTAACATCTGAAATAGTGTTAATAGTATCATCGGTGCTACTGAGTGTTTTTCCAGCCTCATCTAGAACTGGCTTAATAGCTTTTAGCGAGTGGTCAATAAGCGTGACTATTTCTGGCTGATAATGCCTGGCCCGACGCTTAGCCAGTTGCAGCCCTTTTATTTTACTCGCAGAAGAGGGAACCTGTTTTTTTATAGGGCCCGTTTTTTTTACCGTAGAGCGAATAGGTTGCTTGCTATTACTAGCTGTTGTTTTTTTACCTTTAGCCATGCTTGGTCTCTCATGTTTTGCTTCCTTATGCTTATCGACCGGCGTAGCTAAAAACTATATCGACTTATATCAATCATCTTTTCTGACTACGCTGTTGCGATGACCATCGAAACACCAGCACTGCGCTGGAACTCTTTGCAACAAGCTAGGCGCTCTTAACTAAACCAAAACAAGCAAGCCAACAGCACCATAAGAGCAATGGCTACTGTTGGTGATCTTCAAACAACACCGTAAGACAGCATAGCATTCGCTATTTTTTTAAATCCTGCGATATTAGCGC
This sequence comes from Endozoicomonas sp. (ex Botrylloides leachii), assembly GCA_028728195.1. Lineage (GTDB taxonomy): Bacteria > Pseudomonadota > Gammaproteobacteria > Pseudomonadales > Endozoicomonadaceae > Endonucleibacter. The sequence goes on along the minus strand of JAQYUY010000005.1, from coordinate 5,240 downwards.
CTTTTACATAATCAATCTTTCCGGTGCTCATACGGCCATGCTCAATACATTGGGTATGAATCTTACACATAATCTCATGAAGGCGACTTTCAAGCTCTTTAGTAGACCATGATAGGCGCATACTATTTTGAGACATCTCTAACCCAGATACAGCAACACCACCAGCATTAGCTGCTTTAGCGGGCGCAAACAATAGACCGGCATCACGCAGGTAGCGAGTAGCTTCCAGCGTCGTAGGCATATTGGCTCCTTCTGCAACTAGCTGGCACCCATTTTTGATCAAAGTTTTTGCATCTTCTAGTTGCAGTTCATTTTGTGTGGCACAAGCAAAGGCTGCCTGACAAGGGTATTGCCATACTGTTATATCAGCATGGAACGCTTTGTGGAAATGCTCAGCAAATTCATTAATTCGGCCTCTACGCTTTTCTTTCAGCTCAATAATCCAGTCCAGTTGTTCTTGCGTAATACCTTTCGGTACATGAATACTGCCAGATGAATCCGATAAAGCCGTAACATAAGCACCTAAATGGAGCAGCTTTTGAGCCGTATATAATGCGACATTACCCGATCCTGATACAACACACTGTTTGCCTTCTAACGTTTTCCCGTGCTCTTTTAGTAGTTCTTGAGTAAAAAATACTGTTCCATAACCTGTAGCTTCTTTGCGGATTAGACTGCCGCCAGATTCTAGCCCTTTGCCCGTTAGTACGCCTTGAAACTCATTTTCCAGTCGTTTGTATTGGCCAAACATATAGCTGATCTCTCGACTACCCACACCAATGTCTCCCGCGGGGATATCGGTATGGGCGCCAATGTGCTTGTGCAGCTCAGTCATAAAAGACTGGCAAAAACGCATCACTTCACGGTCACTTTTACCTTTAGGATTAAAATCAGCACCGCCTTTACCTGCCCCTAATGGCAGTGTGGTTAGACTGTTCTTAAAAGTTTGCTCAAAACCAAGAAACTTCAAGATATCGAGTGTCAGCACCGGGCTAAAGCGTAGACCGCCTTTGTAGGGGCCAATCGCATTATTAAACTGGACACGGTACCCCCTATTAACACGAATATGACCGCCATCATCTTCCCAGCACACTCGAAAAGAAACAATGCGATCAGGCTCGGTCATCCGCTCAAAAATGCGTTCTTGAATGTATTCAGGGTGCTGGTTGATAAAAGGAATAATGGTTTCCGCTACTTCCTGAACCGCTTGATAGAAATAAGATTCATTAGGATTACGTTTTGCAAGGCCGTGCATGAAATCATCAAGAACAAGCTTACTACTGAACATGAGGCGTTCTCAGGTAGGTTTATAATATAATTTAAACCCTTAGCAGACCAAGGGGTTCCAGTTAATTATCTAGCAAGTTTCAGTATAATGGCGAAACAATACTCTTTTTTTATAAGGCGTTAAAGCGTTATTATCAATCCTAAATCAAGGGTATTCACTTTTTGGGCCTACCCAATTCAAGGGCAAGGAAAAGTCATATGCCAAACGCAGCCTGATATCCATGAACCATTCCGGTCATTTGAATTGGCTACCATTTTCAGAACATGCATACAAGAGTCATCTTATTACTCTATGAGATGTAGCCTATTGGAAAAGCAGATAAAAAATTACACTGCTAAGTTTAAGAAGTCTGCCGTCAAGCCAACGGTTATATTGGGACAATAACATACCATCGCCTAAGGGGCAGTAGCTAGTCAGCACACTAGAACCTTTTTTAGGCAATACAAAGGCATAGCCATTGAACCACTTGCAGTTTAAACACTCTTTTGCCAGCAGCCTGCCCAAACATTTATTTACGCGACAGGCTGCTACGCCATTAAGTCACCCGGAGCTGGTTGCTTTCAGTCAACCAGCAGCGGCACAACTGAACTTAAACGACACCCCAGAGCTGAGAGCCGAACTAACAGCAGTGTGTTCAGGCAATGCCATGTGGCTGGGCGCAGATCCTTTAGCCATGGTTTATTCAGGACATCAATTTGGCATGTATAACCCACAATTGGGTGATGGCCGCGGTTTATTGCTTGGTGAAGTTAGCAATGATGTCGGCGTAAACTGGGACGTTTATCTCAAGGGTTCGGGGCCAACACCATATTCGCGCGATGGTGATGGGCGTGCAGTTTTGCGCTCTTGTATTAGGGAATTTCTTGGCTCAGAGGCGTTATTTCACTTAGGTCTTGCCACGACCCGAGCCTTATGTGTGGTTAGCAGCGATACTCCGGTGTATCGAGAAACCCTGGAACGGGGTTCAACCTTACTTAGACTAGCAACAACGCACCTTAGATTTGGTCATTTTGAATATGCCAGTTACTCCGGTCAGCCAGGCGATTTGCAAGCATTAGCCGACTATAGTATTCAACGTTACTTTCCCCATTTGCAACATCAGAAAGATAAGTACTTAGGCTTATTTAAAAGCATCTTAGATAAAACAGCCCACATGGTTGCCCAATGGCAGTCGGTCGGCTTTGCTCACGGCGTAATGAATACCGACAACATGAGTATTGTAGGTGAAACTTTTGATTACGGCCCTTTTGGGTTTATGGATGATTTTGATTGGGGGTATATTTGTAATCACTCTGATTACAATGGCCGCTATGCGTTTGGGCAACAGCCTGATATCAGCCATTGGAACGCTGCAAAGCTAGGGGCAGCAATGCTACCGTTATTTGATGGTAACCCAGAGCCAATACAAAAAGCGCTGGATAACTACCCTGAAAAATACACTGACTATTACAATAAGTTAATGTGCCAAAAACTTGGACTGAGCCATTGTCATCGTGATGATGAGTTATTAATTAACTCTTTGCTACAGGCGCTGCAAAACAGTGCTTGTGACTATACCCGTTTTTTTCGTGCACTTTGTGATTTTACCTCGGATCAGGGGCATGAGGCACTACTATCAGTTACTGAAGCGACAGCAATACAAGACTGGTTACTCGCTTATAGTGGACGGCTCAAACACAATACGATGAGTGATCAGCAACGCAGCCAGCAAATGAAACAGGTCAACCCAAAATATATTTTACGAAACTATCTTGCTCAGCAAGCCATCGAACAAGCTGAAGAGAAAAATTATAGTGAAATTGAAAAACTACAGATAACGCTGCAAACACCTTTTGATGAACACCCTGATTGCGAGTATTATGCTGCACCACCACCGCAATGGGCAAAAACACTGGCAATTAGCTGCTCGTCTTAAATAAGATGATTGATAGCCGTTAAGCATCCAACCTACAAGTCGATAGACGCATAGTTTTGCCCTTTTAAACCAAAAAGTAACAGGAGAACCCTCATGAGCCGTACTGTTTATTGCGTAAAGCTAAAAAAAGAAGCTGAAGGTTTGCCTACCCCACCGCTGCCTGGTGCAAAAGGAGAGTGGGTTTTTAATCATGTGTCTCAACAAGCATGGACACAGTGGCAGATACACCAAACGCGGCTGATCAATGAAAAACGCCTAAACCTACTTGAGCCTAAGGTTAGAAAGTATCTTACCGAGCAAATGGATAATTATTTTTCAGGCGGTGATGTGGATGTAGCGGAAGGCTATGTGCCTGAAGACACAAAATAGTGCCAATGCAATAGCATTTACGGACAAGAATAATAAAAGGAGCGCTATTTTTTCATAAAATTGCATTGACTTTTTCTGCGGAAATCCGTTTAATACGTCTCGGCCTGATTGATTAGGCAAACACTTCAGAAATGCCCGGATAGCTCAGTCGGTAGAGCAGAGGACTGAAAATCCTCGTGTCGGTGGTTCGATTCCGCCTCCGGGCACCATCAAAAGCCTTTAAAAATCAATAGCTAAACAAAAATAAAACCACCCTGATAATCCATTTTTTTCCACAATACCCGCTGTGGTACGCCCATGGTACGCCTTAGGTCCCAGAATTAATTGAATCACTTACCTCATTTAGTAAAGTTATTAGGCTTTTCAGAAAAATGAGAGGGTACCTTGGGTGAAATATCCTATATCTACACTGGACTGATTTTATTAGAACGGTACAATCCTTATCGTAAGCGCTTAAACTTATTCTACACCATTGTTAATAACGCTATAACCAAAACCAAATAGCCAATCTAAATAAAAATAGGAAGTAATATGAGCATAACAACAACATGTGCTATTAACGAACTATTAAAAGGTGTTGATTTTGGAGCTGATTTTATAGCAGTTCGTGTCAAGAACGACAAAAAGACATTGATTTATTCAAATATGCCTGACCACTTTAAAGCAATGTACTATCAAAATAGTTGGAATAATGTAGACGACACCTTTTATAGACAAGAGCAGCACGGAGATATCTTATATCCTTGCTCTTCAATGGGGTATCAGTCCGATTATATTGCTCTTGCAGAAGAGGCAGGCTACTTTAACCAAGTTGCCTTGTCTTTCAAAATGGGAAGCATAAGAGTTGGCTGTATCACTGGAGGAAAAGAACTTCATTTTGATCTAAAAAATAGATTCCAAAAGTATAAACCCGAAATCTTAAAGGCTCTTAGGTTGATTCTTATGCACTTTTCTGAAGATTTCGCAAATAACTTTATTTCTTCTCCCAGTTCTATCAGAGAAGAAATTAAACAGCTTTTTCTTGCATAATTTTACCCTTTAGAGCTTCCTTTCCTTCTTCTTTGGAGGAGAGGTAGACCGACCATGCCATAATAGCACCACCTACAACCAGTCTAGGAAAGTCAGCATGCCCGTTAAAAAGTAGCACGTTAATTATTATACCAGCAGGTATGATTCCATGATTCATTATTGCGAAAACTGTGGTGCTTACCTTTGTGGTGCCTTTATTCCATAAAAACCAACCCAGCCCCGAAGCAATAAACCCTAAGTAGGCTATAAGTGCCCACTGTTCTGGGGTAGGCGATGGCCTTTCTCCTAGCAGGGCGTAAGCTGCGCCGGAGACTAGCGTAGCACCTAAGTAGAAAGCAAAAAAACTCTCACTTTGTTTTAACGTGTTTTTCTTGAGTAAGCTATACGAATATTGACCAATAGCTAGCACAAAATTAGCAGACTGGATTAATACTAATCCTATGATAAAATGACTGTTAATTTTATCATATCTTACTACTAACGCACCAATAACAGATAAAATAGCATAGCCTAACAGTTTAAAATTGATACACTTGTTAACTGCGTCACGAATAATACATATATATATATCGGAGTTGTAATCGTGAAGAGTAATTTTCTGTAACGGATATATACCTATAAGCGGAAAGATAAAAGCAG
>JAQYUY010000049.1 GCA_028728195.1 Endozoicomonas sp. (ex Botrylloides leachii) | reverse complement strand
ATGGACACGGGTAATGCTGCCATCGACCATCAAATATTCAAAATCTTTATCTGTGGAAAGCTCTTCAAAAACACATCCCCACGTACCTTTATGACACCAGCGATTATATCGAACGTAGACTCTATGCCAGTTACCAAAAGACTCGGGTAAATCCCTTGGCGCTCCTGTTCTAGCAATCCAGAGAACCGCTTACAGGAAGTTACGATTATCTTTAGCGGTTATTCCACAGTCTGATGTCTTGCCTAGCAGAAGGTCTTTGATGCGATTCCATTGATCATTGCTGAGTATATTACGGGGCATAGAACATCAAAAAGTCACAAATTATACTGCAAATGTCTTTATTTTCTCTAATTGAGAACGCCCCTAGTCTATTTGTAAAAAAACAGTTTATGCTCAGGGCCATTATCCGGCAGCGGCCATTAAAATGCTTTACAGCATTTGTTTTTTTTTATATTATTCTCGCTTTTCACCTAAAGCGTACGAAAAGTTATAGCGTTAACCGCCCATACAAAAACCGCCGGACTGGCGAGCAATGCAGTGCTGATGGTACGGAAATTAACTGGTAGTCGGATAATAACACTGCTATGCAGAACCTTCACTCCCCCCAAGCGAAAGCAGAAAAATTCAGCTTTAACAAGCTTCAAAAGCGCATCCGACGTCAAGTAGGTCAGGCGATAGCTGACTACAATATGATTGAAAATAACGATAAAATTATGTGTTGTCTTTCTGGCGGAAAAGACAGTTACACGATGCTAGATATTCTAATAAACCTAAAACAGTATGCCCCAGTAAATTTCGATATTATCGCTGTTAATCTGGATCAGAAGCAACCGGGTTTTCCTGAACATATTTTACCTAACTACCTGAGTGGTAGAGGCGTTAAGTATCGCATTGTCGAGGAAGACACTTACAGCATCGTTAAAGATAAAGTTCCAGAAGGTAAAACCACCTGTGCGCTGTGTTCAAGGTTAAGAAGGGGGATTTTATACCGCACGGCCTCTGAAATTGGGGCAACGAAAATTGCACTGGGGCACCACCGAGATGATTTGCTGGAAACATTATTTTTAAACATGTTTTATGGTGGCAAAATGAAAGCTATGCCACCAAAGCTAGTCAGTGATGACGGAAAACATATGGTCATTCGTCCGCTTGCTTACTGTCGAGAAAAAGACATTATCCGGTTCTCTGAAAAAAAACAATTCCCCATTATTCCTTGCAACCTCTGTGGTTCTCAGGAAAATCTACAACGTCAAGCTGTAAAATTGATGCTAAATGAGTGGGATAAACGCTTTCCTGGGCGGATTGAGAGTCTGTTTAGTGCATTAAGGAATATCGTGCCTTCTCATTTAGCAGATGCTAGCTTATATGACTTTAAAGGATTGACCACTGATGGAATGGTTAGCAACGAGGGTGATACCGCCTTTGATCCTGTAACGCTGCCTGTGACTTACGACCCTGATACATTAGTACCTAAAAGTAAAGATGCTGCTATTCAATCCGCTACTATCATTGATCATACCAGCGTCTAAATGTGTGTGCATATTAAAAATAAACACTCGGTTACCACCCTTTTTATGATGCATACTACTTACCACGAGGATTTTTAGGTAAAAGGAAGGACGAAGCTATTTTAGTATGCTATATAGAGTTGCTTTAATGATATGGAGTCCTAGTTATTTTTATGCTGTAGAAATTTAAAAAAGATGTTTGACCCATAAAGCGCCAAACACCTAGGGTGTATCACCCTCGAATACTAGTCACTAAAGTTTTTGCTAACAAACTCCCAATTAATCAACTTCCAGAAGCTTGCCAAGTAATCAGGGCGTACATTGCGGTAGTCAATATAGTAAGCGTGTTCCCAAAGGTCGCAGGTCAGTAATGGCGTTTGGCCCGTAGTCAGCGGGGTTCCTGCATTGCTAGTATTGACAATTTCAATACTGCCATCGTTATTTTTAACCAGCCATGTCCACGAGGAACCGAAATTATTGACTGCCATATCATTAAATTTGGCCGTAAAGTCTTCAAAAGAGCCAAAGGTTTTATCAATAACTTCAGCCAATGAACCAGTGGGCTTGCCACCTCCATTAGGGATTAAGCAGTTCCAGTAGAAAGTGTGGTTCCAAATCTGTGCTGCGTTATTAAAGATGCCACCTTCAGAGGTTTTGATTATCTCTTCAAGAGATTTGTTTTCTAGCGGGGTTCCTTCCACCAAGCCATTTAGCTTAACCACATAGGTATTATGGTGTTTGCCGTAATGGTAATTTAGCGTCTCTTCGGAGATATGTGGTTCCAATGCATTGCGTGCGTAAGGAAGGGCTGGCAGTTTGAAAACCATGGCTTAACTCTCCACTGGGTTAACCATCATTTATTGATCAACAGATCAAGAGCGATTGGTAAGTGATTGATTTTTGAAATAGGAATTCGATAATATCATGGGATGGCATAGCACTGAATCCCTCGGACGCCAATATGAGGGAGTCAACGTCTTATTTCAATCCTTTATAGCAAAATATTTACTTGAGTTTACTCGATGCTGATTGGCTCGTCTGTGCGGGCTGATTCTTGGCGATGTTTTCAACTTCTTTTAAACTAAGCTAAAAGGGTTGGGTATCTATCATATAATATGTAAAAAGAGGACAGCGTTATCTCAAACGATATAGAAGACTTCTCGATTGCGGCAGAGGAGCGACCTAACCGCAGAAGTAACAGCCATGCTCGAGCAAGTGTGAAGAAGCTTTTTAACACAAATAACCTCAAAAGCAGCATCACTACCACGGCATTATTATGGTTTTTTTGCCTCATTTTATTAGGTATATCTGGTTTTGAGTACTGGCAAATTAGCACTGTTCGCTCAGAACTTCATCAAACCCGCACTGAGCTAAACTCAGCAAGCAGTTTGTTGCAGAGTATTACTGGGGAGGTCTCTGCCACAGGTGCTTCGTTAAGCAAGAAAAATTCTGCGATTCACTCGGAGCTGAAAACGGTTAATCATGAAATCCGAAAATTGTGGGATCTTGCCAATAAAAGAAATAAGAAAGCTATTAAAACTCATGATGTTCGGCTTGATAAGCTGGAAAATAAAACAGGTCAGTTAGAGGGTGAAGTTAATAAAGCCACCGTTACCGCTCAGTCGGTAAAATCGATAGAAAAAAATTTGCAAGCTTCACTGCAAAAGTTAACAACACAACAGCTGAATTCTGGCACAGAAGTGCTTGGTATTTTGAATAGCCTGAAAGAACGAGTCAATGCACTAGAGATAAAAGCTAAAGATCAAACGAAGTGGCAGGCAGATCTAGAAAAATCGATTGATGACTTCAGGCTTTATGTAAATCGTAAGTTATTGCAAGTGGAAAACTCCGTGAGAGCTTTACAACAACCAGCTAAGCAGGGCTTATAATCTGGCAAGAGTTCCCGGACACTTTTGTATGTGGCTTTGGCAGTTTTCTATTAATGTCTGAAAGGTGCCAGCTATAATTCAGTACGAGTAGCTTGTAGCAAAAGTTAAAAAGGGAACTATTGAGTTGCAGAGAAAAGCGTAAGTTGTTGGTATTAATGGCGCATTGGAGAGAAGTCGAACTTCTGACCTCTGCCAAAGCCTAGTAATTGCCTCTTAAGGCGTACAGCAGTTATAAAACTTAAGATCGCTGGCAATGCCGTCAAGTGAAATATCCCAGTCACTGACAGGTAAAGTTTTAACTTTTTGGCATTCGTGAGCCAGCCCTATGACCACTGTTTTTTTTGTATCTGAACTTCGCTTGAAAGCCAGAGCTCGATCATAATATCCTCCTCCCATTCCCATACGGCGTCCCTGCAAATCAAAACCGGTAAGTGGTACCAAAATCAAATCTAGGTCTTTCGCTTGGCAAACTGGTGAATCAGTTAAAATAGGTTCAGGAATACCGTATTGGTTATTCCTCATAGTGGTATTTAATTCAAAAGGTAGAAAGAACATATCCATCTTATTAGGTTTATCAATCACAGGAAGATAGCAGACCTTATTCTGCCGCCTGGCCTCTAGCGCAATGTCAGCTGGGTTTATTTCGCCGTCATTGGCAATGTATAAGGCGATATGATGGCTGTTATTAAAGGCGGGGAGTGTACAGACAATTGCAGCTAGCTGTTTTTGAGCCTGTTGTTGCTGTGTTAATGTCAGCGATGTCCGGCGCAACCTCAGTTGTTGGCGAAGCGTTTCTTTATCTAAGACTGAGTCCGTATTAATTGTGTTTATTTTAACCATAAAAACGCGCTCAAGTTATTATGCTTGATATGCTGTAATTATACCTATTGCCTTTCAATAGGTTATTTTTTGCCCGCTTCCACCAAACTGAGTCGCTTACTGTTTAACAACGTTGGGACTAACCCCTTTCGTTGACATCTTGCAGCCCTCGATATCTTGTGGATATCGAGTCGGCGACAACATGTTTTAGTAGAAGCAGCCTGCAAGTATTTTTGAACAGCTTAAAAAGGAATATCGTCATCAAAGTCTTCGAAGCTAGCCGCTTGTTTTTGCGGTTGTGATTGAGTTCGTTGTGACATTTGCTCAGGAGCTGGTTGTTGAGCTGTGGCTGGCTGAGCTCCTGTTGCATACTGTTGCTGGGTCTGTTGCAAGGGAGCAGAGGGTTGATAATCACCACTCATATTTCCGTCTTGTCGGTTATCTAGCATTTGCATTTGGCCGCTAAAGCCATCAACTACAATTTCTGTGGTATAGCGTTCTTGGCCTTGTTGGTCTTGCCATTTGCGTGTTTGTAGTTTGCCTTCCAAGTATACTTTGGAACCTTTACGCAGATATTGTTTGGAAATTTCAGCTAATTTGCCAAAAATAACTACTCGGTGCCATTCAGTACGATCTTGACGCTGGCCGGTGTTTTTATCTGTCCAAGATTCACTGGTAGCAATACTTAGGTTGGCAATAGCAGCGCCATTGGGCGTGTAACGCACGTCAGGGTCATTACCCAGATTGCCTATAAGAATGACTTTGTTAATACCTCGAGCCATGTAGCTTCTCCATTAATGCCATCACTTCCAAGTGAATGGTTTTGATCACGACGGTGATGAAATGATTCGTTCAACATTCACCAAAACGTTGCAGTGCGCTGATATCAAGATGACGCTTATCTACTTTCAGATAGGCAGTTCGTTCTTCAGGCAGCACGGTAACCTCCTCAACACCAGGAATGCTTGCCATTTTTTTACTAAGGGCTTGTGCATCATCTATGGCAGCGGTGGCATTATTTTCATGGGGGAACAGCGCCATTACAATACTGCTCACATAGGGAGGATGTTTCATGGTAACAGATAATAACCACCATATAGCAATAGGAATTATGCAGACTATAAGCACACCGGTAACGCCCCCGTGTTGTAATGCCCAGCCACCAGATACACCTCCTAATGCGGCACCAAGAAACTGACAGGTTGAAAACATGCCCATTGCGGTGCCTCTAGTGCCTGCTTTTGACAGTTTGCTCACTAAAGAAGGCAGTGTTGCTTCTAGGAAGTTAAAAGCCATAAAAAATAGAATTAAGCCAAGAAATATATGGTTTGGAAGCCTTTCTCCTTGGGACAATACAATGACAGCTGCAATAATGACCGTGATAGCCCCAACATAGCATTGTTTTAATCGGCGGTGCTTTTCACTGAAAATAATCAGTGGAATAATAGCAATAAATGAAATACTCATGACAGCTAGGTAGATCCAACCATGGTCGGCCCTTGGGTAACCTGCATCTTGTTCTAGTACCTGAGGGACAAATACAAAGAGCGCCATAAGTGTAAAATGGAGTGTGAAAACACCCACGAAATGCCGCATGAGTTGCGTGTTATGAATAACTTTACCTATGTCCTGTTTTTGGACACTGCTATTTAAATCTTTGCGAGTAACCACGGGAGAAGGCACAAGAAAAATAACAATAAAAATAGCGGCAACTGACATTAAGACATTACTCAAAAACAAGCCTGAGAGATCCCAGATACCACTAATAATAGGACCTAAAATCATAGCTAGACAAAATGAGATACCAATACCTATACCGATCATGGCCATAGCCCGAGTTCGATATTGTTCACGGGTTAAATCGGCCATTAATGCGGTAATGGCACCAGCAATAGCCCCGCAACCCTGCAGAAGGCGGCCGATAATAATCCAGTGAATATTGCTAGCATAGGCTGCTACCAGGCTACCGACCATAAAAAGCAATAAACCTGAGATAATCACAGGTTTTCGTCCTATGCGATCAGATAGCCAGCCAAAAGGAATTTGCAACAGCGCCTGACTAAAGCCATAGGCTCCGATAGCAAGCCCTGCAAGAGTAGGGGTAACACCTGAGAGGTCTTCAGTGTAAAGTGCGAGTACTGGCAGCACCATAAAGAGTCCCAACATACGAAAGACGAAGACCAGTGTTAATGAACAAGCGGCTTTAATTTCAGGTTTAGACATCCGATTACGTAACTACTTCTTATGGATAGTATGGAAGGGTGGTGTTTATCAAAAGCTGAGTTTAGCAGGATATGGCACTGATACCAATTGCCGATTTTAAATACTTTTATAGGACGTAGGCATTCATAAATGGAATATGTTTTTAAGCCAGTTATATCAATGTTTCTCATCAAGCATTATAAAAAGTGTAACTGTTAATGCGCGAGCGTAAAAAATTAGGATAAACAACATAATACCTATGTTGTGTAAACTCATGCCAATTGCGTTTTCTAACTACCGTAATGGGGTAGGCAGTCAAATTCCAGAGCAAGGTTTTTTTACCGTCAATACTTAAGCACTAATTTGCTAACAAAATACTCATTCTAAGCGATATAAAGTATCAACTGGGCGCTAACAATAGTATGACATCTTAAAAGCTGATGGATAATGGGTGCGGATCGAGATGCTACATCATTTCTCCTAGCAGAGATTTGATTTTTGCTAAGCTATTGATAGGTGCATAAAAGGATTTTTCTCAATGACAACAGAAACTCGTATAGAACAAACCCTTGCTCAGAGTAAAAGTTGTATTCAAGAAGCATTATCATTAATGGAAAAGATGGCTGCTTTAAGATCGCTACTATTAATAAAAGAAGGGGCCGGCCAACGTTATCTTGAGCGCATTGCCCCCTCTGAAGAACAGCTTAAAAAAACTGAACAGGCTATTCGTACAAGCTATTTGCCCAAACATAAACCTATAAAATCGCAAAAAAAATCCAGTTTAGTAAAAGCTATTAATCAAAAAGGCATGGCTTAACGCGCTTAGGTGGAAGTTGTCTTTTTATAAGGACGCTTGATGCTGCCTAATCAATGATTGCATGTTTTTTTCAGCCCGAGCTGTCACTTGCTCCATTGTATCTACTTCGGAAAAAGGCTCAATCACTTCATAATAACATTTGATTTTTGGCTCTGTACCAGAAGGGCGAACAACAACTCTAGAGCCATCACTGAGATGATAAATCAATACGTCACTGGTTGGTAAGTCAATAGTTTCTTCATTACCGCCGGCGTGATAAATCTTTAATGCTTTCAAATCATGCACTTTAATGATGCTGCGACCTGCTATTCTTGTAGGAGGATTAGCACGTAAAGCATCACCGAGAGGTGAAGCTCCAGGCTCAAGCGCAATGCTACATTGCGTATTAAGGTGCATGCCATGGGCTCGATAAATCATCTCAAGTCTATCCCAAATACTTTGACTGTGGGTAGCTAACTCTGCTGTCATTTGTGCAAAAACAGTCAGGGCAGAAAGGCCATCCTTATCCCAGGTTGTAGAGCCAATGGTGTACCCCAAGGCTTCTTCGTATGCAAAAAGAAAATGCCGGTGTTCTGTTTTCTTTTGTATGGCAACATTGCTCAGCCATTTAAACCCAGTCAGTGTCTCGTAATAACAAGCATCAAATGCATGGGCAACTTTTGCTAATAGGCTGGATGATACAATTGTGGTTCCAACCAAACTTTCAGATGAGGCATCAGCATGAGATAACAAGTAATAGGCAAATAAAACACCCAGCTGGTCGCCAGTGAGCATCTTATACCCTCCCGACGTTGTTCGCACAGCCGCGGCAAAACGATCAGCATCAGGATCATTAGCACATGCCAGTAATGCTGAGTGTTTAGCTGCTTCTGCAATCGCCAGATCCATTGCTCCAGCTTCTTCAGGGTTAGGAAATTTAAGCGTAGGGAATGTTCCATCAGGCTCTCGCTGAGCTTGAACGCTATAAATAGATGTAAACCCAGCGTCTTTTAATAGGCCTTCTGCTAGCTCAGCACCTACACCATGCATAGCCGAATAAGACAGACTGACTGTCTCTGGGTTTCCATGGCTTGCAAGATAGCAACTGTTATTTATAGCCTGTCGATAAGCATTATAATAATCAGCTTTTAACCACGTTAGTAACCCTTGCTGTTCGCCAGCATCTAGTGTCATTTTAGGTAGTGCTGAATCAGCTGCCTTAATAATTTCCTCTGCAATACCGGCATCATGAGGAGGAATAATTTGTGCGCCATTCTCCCAATAAACCTTGAAACCGTTATAGGCTGGTGGATTATGACTTGCGGTAACTACTATAGCGGCAGCGCAGTTCAAATGAAGCACACCAAAGCAAACCAGTGGGGTAGGCGCCACTTTTTCCGTTAAATAAACACTAATGCCCTGAGACATCAGCATGCAGGCAGCAGCCTCTGCAAATCGCTGAGAGTCAGGACGGCAATCGTAGCCTATGATAACGCCTTTGTTTTTAGCATCGCTAACCGTTGATAACAGATAATGGCTTAAGCCTAGCGCTGTTTCCTGAATGACCAGCAGATTCATTCGATTGGGCCCTGCACCTACCTTTCCTCGCAAGCCTGCTGTACCAAATGCAAGGCGACCAGAGAACCTATCAAGCAGTTCTTTTTTATCATTACGCGCAACCAATTGCTTTAACTCATTTTTGGTAATGCAATCAGGGTCTCGGTCAAGCCATCTAGCAATAGCAGTATCATTTTTCATCTATGTATTTCCAGTATTGACGGCTGAATGGGGCTCGTTAATGTAAAGGTGCTTCCAGTACTAACCAAATGGCCTAGTATACTGTGCGGCATCAACATAATTTTTTACCGGTTATCATCTTTCTGTTCGGCAGAAACATATAATCTTTCTTTTTTAATTTCAAAGGATTATTACTATTCCATGGCATGTATACACATTATGAGCAGATGAATTTAATGGTTTTTTTTCAAATTAGGACAAGCTGGAGAGATTGCGCAAGAAGCAGTGGATTATGTTTAAGAAGTGCAGAGATAGGGCATTGCAGGTAATATACCCTTTGATAGTGCCTGCAAAAGATAAACTAGATTCTATACTCAAACTCTTTCAAGGTGATTAACTTTATTTGGCTATAATCTCATTTTAAGGAGTAAGCTTTGATAAAAAAACGAGCATCTTGAAGCTTAATGGGTATAGTCTGTTTGTAAAGCATTCAAGCTACGGCTTATAGAATACGTCAACATCCTCGTCACCACTATGATGACCTTCAGTTAGTGCGTTTGCTCTAGTCGCTTTTCGAGCTGTTCTGCGTGCTTCTGCCATTTCAAGCATACGGCTTCTGGCTTCAGCCTCCATTTTTACAAGCTGTTGTTCTTCAAGGCGCGCTGCGTCTTTACTTTCTGTTTCCCGAAGGTTTTTTTCTTCAATAAAGCGCATGATGTCATAGCACAGCTGTTCTGTGCCATCGCCTGATATTGCCGCTACTTGATAGACTGGTCCTTGCCAGTCCAATGCTTCAATAATGTGATTGCAAATAGCTTCACGCTGACTTTCAGGCAGCAGGTCGACCTTATTCAGTACTAACCAGCGGTCTCTTGAAGCTAATGCTTTGCTAAACTGTTCCAGCTCTTTGATGATTGCTTTTGCATTTCTTATCGGATCAGCTTCATCGCCAGAGGCTACGTCAATCACGTGGAGTAAAATACGGCAGCGAGCTAAATGCTTCAGAAAACGAATACCTAGCCCTGCGCCTCCAGCTGCTCCTTCAATCAGGCCAGGGATATCAGCAATAACAAAGCTGCGGTGCTTTTGTACACTAACGACACCGAGGCTGGGTACTAATGTCGTAAAGGGGTAACCGGCTACTTTGGGACGTGCTTTAGAGACGGCACGAATGAAGGTAGATTTACCTGCGTTAGGCATACCCAGCAAACCGACATCAGCAATGACTTTTAACTCCAGCCGAAGCAAACGAGCTTCACCTTCAGAACCGTTGGTTGTTTGACGAGGTGCACGATTAATGCTGGACTTAAAGCGCGTATTACCTAAACCATGGAAGCCGCCTTGTGCCACTTTCAGTGTTCTACCTTCATGGGTTAAGTCGCCAATAACTTCTTCTGTGCTATGATCGATAATGGTGGTTCCCACAGGCACTTTAAGGATCAGGTCATTGCCTTTAGCGCCAGTACAGTTGCGACCACTTCCTTGCTGACCGTTTTCTGCTTGATAATGTCGTTGATAGCGGTAATCGACCAGTGTGTTCAGGTCATTATTAGCTGTAACATAAACGCTACCTCCATCGCCACCGTCGCCACCATCTGGGCCACCTTTGGCAACAAATTTTTCTCTGCGGAAGCTCAGGCAGCCATTACCACCTTTACCAGCCTGTACATTAATCAGGGCTTCATCAACAAACTTCATGGTAATACTCTATTGGTCAAGGCAGATAATGAGCTAATCAACAGAGAATCAATCTCTGAATCGTTTTTGCTGCCAGTCGCACAGCCTAACCTAATTGTGCTATTTCCTCTTACAA
Organism: Endozoicomonas sp. (ex Botrylloides leachii); assembly: GCA_028728195.1. Taxonomy (GTDB): domain Bacteria; phylum Pseudomonadota; class Gammaproteobacteria; order Pseudomonadales; family Endozoicomonadaceae; genus Endonucleibacter. The sequence goes on along the minus strand of JAQYUY010000049.1, from coordinate 10,265 downwards.
AATGAACGCCAGCTCTGCATTGGAGATTTCTCACCATGCCCGTCGACCTTGTTTTGATGAACAACTCACCATACTGATAACGGTTGTTAGTATAAATAATAGACATTAGGTTAATCCTAATCACCGACTAAACAACTATTTATACTAATCATCTTTTCTAACTACGCTATTGCGCTGATCACCGGAACACTAGCACTGCTTTGGAGTTTCTGGCAATAACTCTGTTATTACTCGTCATTCAGTTTTGTTATATAGTCCAGCTGCTCATGCTCATTGCAGTTGCTGGACAGCATGACTACTACTTTCGGTATAGGCAATCATCATTAATATAAAGAAACCCCGCTTAAAGCGAGGCTTCTTTGATTTTAACACCGCTATGATAAAACAGGCTGCTGAAAAGTACGGTTATGCTGCTTCTATGCGAACATATTTGCGCTTTTGAGGACCTTTAACTTCAAATACAACTTTACCAGCAGCTTTAGCAAATAAAGTGTGATCTTTGCCGATACCTACATTCTCACCAGCATAGAATCGAGTGCCACGTTGGCGAATAATGATATTGCCTGCACGAACCGCTTCGCCACCAAAGCGTTTGATACCCAGACGTTTACTTTCTGAATCTCGGCCGTTGCGGGTACTCCCACCAGCTTTCTTATGAGCCATTTTATTTCTCCCTAGCTTGCAATACTGCTGATCTTCAACTCAGTAAACCACTGACGATGACCCATTTGCTTGCGGTGATGCTTGCGACGTCTGAACTTGATAATCTTGATTTTGTTGCCGCGGCCATGACTTACCACGTCAGCGGTGACCTTGGCGCCTTCAATTATAGGTGAGCCTACCTTGACGTCTTCACCATTAGCTATTAGCAAAACATCGTTTAGCTCAATGCTTTCGCCAATGGCTTTATCCAGCTTTTCAACTTTAAGGGTTTCCCCTTCAGAAACACGGTATTGTTTACCGCCCGTTCTGATAACTGCGTACATAGTTGTCTCCGAAAATCTTTTAGAGCCTCTTTGTCAAAGGCATCCAAGCCTTATATGCCCATCGAAAATAAAGCAACTAGATGAGTTTTTTTTAGTACCTCAACGTCGATTGCGTATAGGCAGCCATTTGAGGTTGCCTGTTATTAGCTCGAGGGTAGGCTGGAATTTTCTATCTGAAATCTACCGCTTACGCGTTCAGTGATGCCCATGGCGCACTTTTAAGCTAGACAAAATAGCATATCACTTCAAATTTTCAGACAGAGGGTGGAAATTCTACGTAAATGCAGCCTAACTGGCAAGTGCTGCCAATATTATTTAATGAAATTACCATAAGCGGCTGTGCGTGATCATCTGTTTTATAGTCGTTATGGCTGAGTCCATAAGAGCTATGACGGCTTTGCTAAGCTTTCAGTATCAGATTTAAAATGGCAGGAATATATATGGACAATAACATCAATAATATACGGAATATTCAGCAAAGTACTGACACGGTATTAAGTGAAATAAAGGCTAAAAAAACCATTAATGATAATAAACCTTCAATAAGTGTAGATGAAAACGTTAATCACACCATAGATGCTCATGTTTTATTTGAAGATATAAAAAATACCTATGAGGGGTTACGTGAAGGACCTAACCTTAACCATGAGCTGCATGCGCTGGTCTCAACAGTTATCTCTAGCTCAGTGGTAGAAACCTTGCCTCGGCCTTCTATGCAAAATACTTCAATTGATACGCAGAAGCTGGGCGACTCTACCAGCATTGAGTCAGCGGGTCCAGCTAATAATCGCAGCGCTATCCGTAGGCTTCAGCAGGTGCTTTCATTGGATGATAGGTTTATCCAACAGCTGCTCGACTATCTGCAATTATCTAGTCCTGCACGGAAGGATGAACATATTCAAAACATGGGTTTAGAATTTAAAGACCTCTCTTCAACACTGAACGGCTTTCTTTCCAAGCGTGAGCAGTTATTTAATCAGGTTGGCTTACATTTGGAAGGAAAGCTTGATAAAGGAACACTAAAACAACAATTACAACCTATTGTCCATTATATTGATCCTGCTCTTATTATTATTGACAATTCTATCGCAATGGAGGAAGCGCGCTTGAACCAACAGAGGAATGATAGAGCGTAATTGCTCTGTTGGTAAATGCCAAAGTTATAGCGTCAGCACATAATGTAGTGATGTCAACTATGCTATTTAAGGTTACAATGGTACCGTGACGGTACGCGTAATATTTTGAGTAACTGCCGCGTTATGCAAAGGTAGGTATATTTTTTGCCCTGCTATGAAGCCAATCGTAAATGCAGTATGGGATATAATGCTTTACTCCCTAAATAGTCGCATCCATGTGTTTTTTTCCTGGCTGTTTTTATTGCTAAAGCAGCCTCTTCTGTTACTGGTTGTGGCATTTTTTATCAAAGACGCTGCATGGGCATATCAGCCTATCTTCCCTCAGGTTAAAGCACAAGAAAAGCAACAAATAGCTGGCAATGAGTATACAATAAATCAGCCATTGAAGGTCGCTTATTATGATGATGCTGCTGCGGCGCCTTGGGTATTCACTGAGGACGGTGTGCCGGATGGCATAATACTAGCACTTTGGCGACAATGGTCGAAAAAAACAGGCATTCCTATTGTTTTTTTGCCTATACCGAAAAACAAGGCACTGGATAAACTAGCAAAATCAAAAATTGATGTCATTGCTTTGATAGCACCTGAATCAGAGCATAATAATTCACTATTTAAAGCAACGCTATTTAGCAGTAAATCCGTATTATTTACTGTGAAGAGGCTAGAGAAAAAAACAGCTGATGATATATTAAAGTCAGTGCCTGTGGGTTTTATTAAAGAACAAGGTTTTGAAAAACAGCTACAACAACAATACCCCTATGCTCGGCTCATACCTTTCCACTCTTATCGAGAAATAGTTGATGCGCTCTCTAACCAAGAGCTGGGTGCTGTCATTGGTGCAGAGTATGCTTTTCGCTATTACTTGAGCAGGAGAGGAATACTTAATGATTATGTAGAAATTGATACAACTTTGAGTCCTATTAATCTATCTGCCAGCCTTGCTCATAATCAGTCAGCGCTAAAAGCATCCATCGAAAAAGGAATGTCCAGCCTAACCCAATCGGATATTACTTTAATTGCCGAAAAGTGGCTAAATTCTGATGTTAATAACGCAAAAAGTTTAACAGTTGCTATTGATGCATCGGCTGAGCCCTTATCTTTTATTAATATGCTGGGCAAGCCTGCTGGATTATTTGTTGAGATGTGGCGGCTATGGTCTGAAAAAAATAATATGCCTGTCAGATTCAGAGCAGAAAATTTAGCCAATTCCTTATTGGCGTTGCGAGAAGGTAAAGCTGATATTCATGCAGGCTTATCACCAACAGCAGGGCGCGATAAATGGTTTTATATATCTAGCCCTTTTTATAATCTAAGTAATCAAATCTATTATCGAATGGGCGCTCAGACTGATGATATTGGTGCTAGTTTGAATAATCGGTTGCTGGGTGTTGTTGCCGGGTCCTCTCAAAATCAACTAGCAAGCCAATGGTTGCCCGAAGCCAGCATACACCATAGTAACTCAGTGCCCGAATTAATTCAGGCATTGCTTAACAGTAAGATTGATGGCTTTCTAGCTAGGTCTATCGTAGTGCAATCGGCATTAAGTCGCCTCGACTTAACAGGAGACATTGTTAGCAGTAAGCACTTTAACCTGAATGAATTGTTAGGCATAGCTGTATTAAAAACGCGTAAGAAAGAGCTTATACCTGTCATTACACAGGGGTTTCAAGCTATTCCAGCCAATGAACTTAAAGCCTTGGAGGAACGTTGGATTTCTAGCATGAGCCATCGGTTTTTCCGTAAAACAGAGGCAGATATAGGTTTAACGGATGAGGAACGTCAATGGATCAACTATAACCCTATCATTCGTATTTTTCTGGAAAAAGATGCCCCACCTCTATCATTTATAGATGCTCAAGGTGAGCCTCAAGGTATCGCTATTGACTATCTGAAGTTGATAGAAAAGCGAGTGGGTCTGACATTTCAAATTGATGTGGGTCATAGTTGGCCTGAAGGGCTTAGCATGGCTTACCGCCATGAGGTTGATGCTATTGGTTTACTCCATAAAACAAATGAAAGGGCGCGTTATCTTAACTTTTCAAACCCTTTGGTGAAATTGCCGGCTGTCTTGGTTGCGCGTAGTTCAGATGGAGCTATTCGCTCTCTCAATAGCCTGAAGGGAAAAAAAGTAGGCTATGTGCTTTGTGATGTTTTATACGACCAATTTCAAGCACTGTATCCCTCCGTTCGATTTGAACAAGTGTCTTCTATTGGTGGCGGATTGAAGCGAGTGTCTAGTGGTAATTTAGACGCACTGATTACCAATTTAGCATCTGCTAATCATGAAGTTAAACGAATGAAAATCACTAACCTTAAGTTTTTAGCTGATACTGGGTTTGATTATGAATTAAGTATTGCCAGCCGTAATGATAAACCACTGTTGTCATCTATATTGAAAAAGGCATTTGATAGTTTCAGTACTGATGACAAAGATAAAATTGAACACAACTGGGTATCTATCCGAACAGATGGATGGAAGCCAAACAAAGAACTTTTTATAGGTCTTTTATTGGTTCTGGTGACACTTATTCTAATTATTTATTGGAATCGCCGGTTAACACTAGAAATTGCTGATCGAGAAAAAGCTGAGGAAGCGTTAAAGGCTCGCTCTGAATTGGACCGGTTGTTGAGCAATCTATCTCGACAGTTTATGGATAAGCCATTTGTTCATGCGATTAGTGTGTTCTTAGAAGAGCTGGCGGGCTATATGAAAACAGAAACAGTATGTATTGTTTCATGGGACTCCAAGCCTGCTATCGAAGGGTTCTGGAGTGCCTTGCCTGATATGAAGAAAGAATCATTACTGCCTATTTTAAATTATGATTTTAGTGAATTTGAACAGAACTTTAGCGGTTTATTTGTCACTAGAGAGCGTCTATTAGAACGCAATACTTTAACAGCAGTTACTATGATGGACGCTATAGGTATTGATAACGCGATTTATGCACCTATGGTGCTTTTTGGAAAAATGGTGGGCGGTATTGTTTTGATGAATAGGCAATACGATCAACCGTTATGCAGCGATGAGGAGCAATTATTAAGACGTATTGGGGAGCTGGTTGCTGTAGCGCGTGCACGTCAGCAGTCTGATGATGCGTTACGTCAAAGTGAAGAGCGCTATCAATTAGCTATGGATGCAGCCTCAGATGGGTTATGGGATTGGGACATTGCTGCAGATAAAATTTATTTTAGCCCAAGGTATCAAACCCTTCTTGGCTATCAGCCAGGGGAGTTACTGAATACGTCCAGTGAATGGCGCAGTATGATTCATCCTCAAGATAGGGTTGAAACTGTAGCTTTTTATAAAGACAAGTTTGCTAGCAGCGATGCCTCTTTTCAGTCTGTTTTCCGGATTAGAAGAAAGGATGGTAGCTACGCAACAATAAAAACAAAAGGAAAAGTTGTTTTCCGGGATGCACAGAGTGCGCCTCTTCGTGCAGTAGGGACATTAGTCGATATTACTGAACAGTGTGAGAAGGAGCGGGAGTTATCTCTTGCGCGCTTTTCCCTTGATAGTGCAGCTGATTATATTCATTGGTTTAAAAAAGATGGCAGTCATAAGTACTGTAATGAGTCAGCATGCAAAGCACTGAACTACTCAGCAGCAGAGTTGCTAGAGAAAAATATAATGGATATTAACCCAGCTGTCACATCAACCTCTTGGGCGCGGCTATGGGATCAACTGACTCAGCAGAAAGATATGACCTATGAAACGTTGCGACAAACAAAGGATGGACGGGTTTTTCCTGTTGAAGTAACGGCAAACTATATGGAGTATCAAGGGGAGGGCTATTTGTTTGCCTGTGGCCGGAATATTACTGATAGAAAACAAGCGGAAGAAGCGCTGCATAAAGCTAAAGAAGCCGCCGATCAGGCTAATCAAGCTAAGAGTAACTTTTTGGCTAACATGAGCCATGAGATTCGTACACCGATGAATGCCATTATTGGGTTAAGCTACTTACTCAAGAAAACTGACCTATCTATTAAACAGCAAGACTATATCAACAAAATTAACTCTTCTGGTCATGCTTTGCTCGGTATTATCAATGACATTCTGGATTTTTCTCGTATTGAAGCGGGCAAACTTAACATGGAGGTAATTGAATTCGATTTAGGTGATGTGTTCGATAATTTATATGGCTTGAGCAGTATCAAGGCGGAAGAGAAAGGTATTTATCTGTATTACGATATTGCGCCAAACGTACCTAGGCGCCTTAAAGGCGATCCTTTAAGGTTGGGACAGGTGCTACTGAACCTGACACATAATGCTATTAAATTTACCAGCGAAGGTGAGGTGAGTATTTCGGTTCAGTTGTTGGAGAAAAGAGGTGATCGTATTGATATTCAGTTTTTAGTAAAAGATTCAGGCGTTGGTATAAGCAAGAAACATCAAGATCATCTTTTTGAATCATTTTCTCAGGTTGATGGGTCTATGACCCGAAAGTTTGGAGGTACAGGGTTAGGGTTAGCTATCAGCAAAAGCCTGGTTCGTATGATGGGAGGTTCAATTGATGTAGAGTCAACACCTAATGTTGGTAGTGAATTCCATTTCACGGTCAATATGGGACTGTCCAGTCAGTCGATAATTCAGGATAAGGCGCTTGAGGGACAGCGAATTATGATCGTTGATGCAACAGATTGTCTGACAGAGCAGTTACAGCGTGTTGGTTGTGAGGTGTTTTATTGCACTGATTCTCGTGATGCCCTGACCACATTAGAAAAATACAATAACACTAAGAATAACCCCATATCTACAGTATTGCTGGATTGGAAGATGCCCAGTATTGAGGGAATTGAGCTGAGTGAAAAAATTAGAGAACTACCTTTAACATCAAAACCTGTATTGATTATGCTCTCAGGGTGTGGTCGCGAAGAAGTATGTGCTAGGACCTCCGGAAGAGTGGATGCGTTTTTGACTAAACCAGTCACGGATGCAGTGTTAGTGGAAACTATTTTGCGCACTATCAATAACCAGACCGCCGCCTATGAATTACCTGATGGAAAGAAGCACAATGATTTCACTGGTAAATTGCTATTGGTTGAAGATAATGAAATTAACCGTCAGGTAGCTAGAGAACTACTAGAAGCAATGGGCTTTAAGCTAGAGCTAGCTGTCAACGGGCGAGAAGCTTTAGAACGGTTAAAAGCTGATGGAAATGGTATTAAGCTTGTTTTTATGGATGTACAAATGCCAGAAATGGATGGCTATCAAGCAACCAATGCTATTCGTAAGGAGTTGGGGAAAACAGGGCTTCCGATTATAGCCATGACAGCCCATGCAATGACTGGTGATAAGGAGCGCTGTCTTGCCGCTGGCATGAATGACCATATAGCAAAACCGTTAGACCCTAAAGAGCTTAAAAGATTGCTGAAACACTGGTTGAAAGGTCAACATTATCACAACATCATAGGCCAAACAGAGAAAGATAAGGACGGTGTTACCAGTATAAATAGAGACAGCGTATTAAAAGGTATTAATCAACAGGCTGGACTTGGCCGAATGATGAATAACCGCAAGCTCTACTCTCAGCTACTGGTTAGTTTTTATCATGACCACCGCCATGATGGTGAGCAACTGAGGGCAGCCATAGAGAATAATGATTGGCAAACAGCTCGATTACTTGCTCATACGTTGAAAGGAGTAGCTGGAAGTCTTGGCGCAGAAGCATTACAGCAACAAGCTGCTGTTATTGAAAATGCGGTAAGTTCCCGAACCATAACGCTGGATACACCTGCCCTTGATGAAATGGAAGCTGAAATACGTCAAGTAATGAGCAGCATTAAAGTCTTAGTGAAAGAGCAGCCTGTGAGCACTTTTGGTGAGGGCCTAGTTGAAGTTGAACGACTGAATTACCTTATTTCCTCTGTTCGTACCAGTTTACAAGAGGGTGACGCAAGTGTTATCAATTCGCTGCCTGAATTACTTCAAGGGCTTGGTGACAAAGTGAGTGCCAAGCAATTAAAACGGTTTTATAAAGCGGTTAATATTTACGAATTTGATGAAGCTGTTACACTGCTGGATAAAATGAAAAACAGCTTTGGTTAATAGTGGCCAATTATTATTGGTTATAGTCATGTTATACCGATTATCGTTTTTAACTAGGCTACTGCGCTGACTACCTGAACACCAGCACTGCATTGGAATCACCCAAAATAGCCCTGATATTACATGATCATCCGTGATCGTTTAATGGGCTGGTTAATCTTGACTAGAATGAGCCAGATTAGATTAATAAGCATTAAAACTGTAACTCGGCGCGAGCATCAATCGTATAAGGAATCGCGTTTATTGTGATCTGACATTCAGGCTGATTATCAAGAAATACTTCCTTTGCATTTATTTTCAGCACAGCTAATGCTTCGTATTTATCATGTGCTATGGCGACTGATTCTAGAATTTCGCCGATGGTTTTTCCTTTTTCATCAAGCAATTTGGCATTAGCAGCTACCTTATTAGTTCCTGTAATTGTTATAGAGTAAGTTCGCTTTTTTTGCTGCCCTAAATTTTGCATTCTGGCAACAATTTCCTGACCGGTATAGCAGCCTTTTTGAAAGCTAACATAGCCTAGTGACGGTAGATTAAGGTCTTGAGGAATATACTTTTCAACAATCTCAGGCTTTACCTCAGGAATAACGGCCGCGATACGGCGTTGTCGCCAAAATGTCTCTCCAGTAGGTGAAAAATGCGGTATTAGCTTTTCCCAGATGCGTGGTAGTTCAGCTGCCGGAATCCACCACTCATAGCTGTTGTCGAGATGGGCTGTTTTTAATAACCAGCCAGCATCAGCCTTCATAAATGAGGTTGTATCTGGCAATTTTAGATCAAGTGATTGTAATGCGTGCTCGATATTACTACCTGCTAACCCGAGGCAAATATAACTTTCAGCAGGTCTTGATAGCTCGCTCTTATAAAAAACGGCGTATTTGCCAAGTCCTGTAATAAAGTTTTCTGCGACACCTTTGTGCATTCGAAGCAAGTAATGGGTATTTGCATTTCCTATAGTAAATGTTGAATACATTCTACCTCTAGGGGTGCAGACAGTGCCGACGGTCTGCTTCATCGGAGCAAGCGTTGCAATATTACAGGTCAGCTGCCCCTGTAAAAAACGCACGGTATCACAGCCACTGGCAATAATAATTGTCTGATCAGATAAAACGCAGACTTGAGCTATGCTTTTCTTGCTTGCTGGGAAGTGGATTTGACCGTCTTCCCCCGATAGCCATGCACCCTGACTTTTTAAATAATTAATCCACTCTCTGCTCATTCCTTTACCTTTGCGCTAGAATGATTATCAAAAGTCCTTATTGAAATTCAGATTGGACATTAATTCAAGAGGAGTTGTTATGTCTGCTGAAAAAGCCTATAAATCTCTGCTATGGCGTAGCCGAAGAGGTATGTTGGAACTGGATGTTTTGCTAGAGCCTTTTACCCGTGACGCTTTTTGTTTGCTATCTGCCGTTGATAAAGCAACCTATGCTCGCCTTCTTGCCTGTGAAGACCCAGATTTATTCGACTGGTTTGTGGGTGATCGTCGACCAGAAGATGACGATTTGGCAAAAATGGTTGATAAGGTGATGCAGCGTGGTCGTAGCAAAGCAGATGTTGTTTGACGTCAACCTCAATATATCATCTCTTCATAAAGGGTTGGCAGGTTGTATTTACAGTCTGGTTTTGGTCGAACTTTGGCTAACTTCTCTTAGCAGCCTGGTCATTATCCTGCTTAGTTTGGTGGTACTAGTCCATGGTTGGTTTTATTCCCAGAGATATATTTTCTCTAGCGTGGAGGTGATACGCTTTTATCAGGGAGGCTGGCGCATTAAAAAATCAGGGCAATGGTATAAAGCCTGGCCTAAAGGGCAGGCGGTTGTGACAAGCAGTTTTATGTTATTGCCTTTTAAGATAGAGAGCCCAAAGGGGGAAGCACGTCTTACTGTCATTATATTTCCTGATAGTGCTGATGTGTATCAACGCCATGCACTACGGTTAAGTATTGTATTGAATGGGTTTAAACCTGACCTTTGTTAGAAGCTGTTCATAATCTTCTTAACAATAGTACCAAGAAAGCTAAATGCGTAAATTGAAGACTTGTGTTCAATTTACGCTCAGTATTTTTCCATAAACGGCGGCAGTTTTCTATCCAAG
>JAQYUY010000048.1 GCA_028728195.1 Endozoicomonas sp. (ex Botrylloides leachii) | reverse complement strand
AGATCCTCTAAATTCACGAGTTCTGACTGGCTGATCATATGCATTCCTAAGCAAGTTTACTTTGAAAGTATTTTATCAAAAAAACAGCTTCCTTTTAAGTTATGCAACAGCCCCAGAATGATAAAGCGTTATTCTTAATTAACCCAAGCATTTTGAATAGCAGTGGGTATATATGACTTTCTTGATCAGTCCATGGCACAACCATATTTTTAAGCAGCACTTTTGATGGCGCTCGCATACTCTAATTACAGCTATCAGTCAAAGTGTGCTGCGTCGCCTGATTAGTCAGCCCTTGTGACATCGAGGAGTTTTGGGTCAGATAATGTAATCTTAATAAATGTAATTCATCGTAACTTACTTGTTGTTGTAATGTTTCAAAAATAGGGCGTAATCGTTCTGTTCCATTGCTTTCCATGGCTTGTATGACCTTTGCTTGTTGCTGTTTTGATAAACGAGATTTTTTGAGGAATACCTCAGTTTTGGGGAGCTCCGCTACTTCTGTTTGGTATTTGTAGAGGTGATCAAGCAGGGTTTTGCGCTTTATATTCAAAGTGGTTTGCAGTTGGTCTAGGTTTTTAAGTTGAGTAAACAGTAAGCCTATTTCAATATGCCTAGCTGTAGTAGGTGATTTAGACCGGCTGATTTTATTGCTGTTGATTTCTGGGATAATTGTTTCTGCAAGTGTGTGTTGCTGGCAAAAATTGGTAATTTCTAATAAAAAAGCATCGCCATATTGATTGAGTTTTACATTACCTACGCCACTGATATTTATCAGGCTCTCTCTGCTCTGAGGGAAGTAGGTTGACATTTCAATGAGGGTTTTATCGGAGAAGATAATATAAGGGGGAACATTTTCTTGGTCGGCTAGATTTTTACGGCAAATACGTAAGATATCAAATAGTGCCTGATTGTAGCTTAGGTTGGTGCTAGCTTGGGACTTTTTGGTTTTTTCTATACGCTGAGTTAATCGAATAGTGACTTTTTGCTCGCCCTTTAAAACAGCTCTTGCATTCTCTGTCAGTTTTAAGCTGCCGAACTCTAGATCTTGCACAATAATATGATTTTGCAGTAATTTACGAGACAGCTGTTGCCATTGTGGCTTGGAAAGCTCAGTGCCAATGCCGTAAGTGGGAAGTTGGTGATGTTGCCGTTCTCGTATTTTTTTTGATTTTGAGCCGCGTAAGATTTCGATTAAATAACTGGAGCCAAAGAGTTGGCCTGTGCGATAAATGCAAGAAAGCAATTTTTGGGCTGAGATGGTGACATCAGTAATCGGTTGTTTTTCTGATATGCAATTGTCACATAGACCACAATTTTCCTGAACATAGTCTTCACCAAAATAATGAAGTAAAGGTGCTCTGCGGCACTCTTCTGATTCAGCAAAAGCAATGAGAGCATTGAGGTGTAGGTTGGCAATACGTTGTTCCTGTGGTGATTTCTGATTAATAAAGAATTGTACCTTTTGAATATCGCCATAACTAAATAAAAAGTGGCAACAGGCAGGTAGTCCATCCCGTCCGGCACGACCAATCTGTTGATAGTAACTTTCAATGTTTTTCGGCATATCAAAATGCAATACAAAGCGGACGTTTGATTTATTGATCCCCATACCAAAAGCAATGGTAGCTACCATAATTTGGATGTTATCTCGAACAAAAGCAGATTGATTCGCCTTGCGTTCTTCATGGGATAGCCCAGCATGGTAAGCTGCTACTGAATAGTGGCTATCACTCAGTATCTTTGCTAATTGATCGACCTGCTTGCGCGAATTGCAGTAAATAATGCCCGATTGGTTCGGGTATTTTTCGATCAATTGAATCATTTGAGTAAGTGGTTTTTTCTTTTCTATCACCTCCAAAAACAGATTATTTCGGTTGAAACTGGCAATAAACTCATTAGAGTCTGACATGTGTAGTGTTTGCTTAATATCCTGCTGTACTTGCGGTGTTGCGGTTGCCGTTAGCGCGACACAAACGGCATGAGGAAAGCGCTTACGCATGTCTGCCAATTGGCGGTATTCTGGACGAAAGTCATGACCCCACTCAGAGATGCAGTGAGCTTCATCAATGGTTAAACAGTCAATATTGGTTGTATTTAATAGCTGTTGTGTGCGGTCTAGCATCAGTGTTTCTGGCGCCATATAAAGTAACTTGACGGTGCCTTTATGTACATTTCTTACTGCCTGATTGTACTCAGCGGCATTTAGAGTACTGTTTAGTAAAGTGGCAGGAATGCCCAAAGCAGTTAGCTCATCAACCTGATCTTCCATTAGTGATATCAGGGGTGAAATAACTAATGTCAGGCCAGGAAAAATCAGGGCAGGAATTTGATAGCAAATAGATTTGCCGCCGCCGGTTGGCATAATTGCAAGCGTGTCGTTACCTTTTATTATATTATCGATAATAGCTTGTTGATGAGAACGAAAGGCATCGTATCCAAAGACTGATTTTAGTATTTGTAATGCTTGTTCAGACATGTTTCTATCCAACAATAATGCCATTGATGTTGTTGTATTATTCCTAGCTTTATATTCCAAAAAGAGACTGCAATCACTTCAGGATGCTAAAAGAAGGCCAGTTATAGCGCTTTATCAGTTAAAAGCTAGCATTTTCATGTTTAATGGGTCTAGGTTCTGGGCCTTATTTGGGGATTGGGGGGCAATGGCATGGTTAGAAATATCTCGTTAATATAATCTGCTCTGGGCTTTTGCCAGTTGAGCATGCTGTTTGGGGTTTTAATACCGTTTTTTATTTTACCTTTTACGCAAACGGTAAGCTATACCCATTGTATTTCAAATACGATGAGATGTTCATTTAGAGAAAAGTAAGCATTTATCAAATAGTAAAAGAGGGAAAGGCAATAAGGTAAACTTTATTTTTTTATTAGGTTGCCTAATGCCTCTAAATAAGTAATTGACTCTATCAAATAACGGTAGGGAACTGTGTAAAATTAACAAATTAGCAAAAAATGTACTTTAGTACATGTAATAGTTTATGCAGATTGCCCTAAGAGTAGCTAGTATTAGTTGATTAGGGTGCGAGGAATCGATGATTTTCTGCTCTCTATACAGTCTACATAGATAAATGTTAGACGCTGGCTTA
>JAQYUY010000047.1 GCA_028728195.1 Endozoicomonas sp. (ex Botrylloides leachii) | reverse complement strand
TCAACCCGATTGAGAATAAGTGGGCGGAGGCAAAATCGATTAGAAGGGAAAAAATGTGTGACCCAGAAACCTTATTCAGAGAGTACGTTTCATGACATTTTTATAGGGCTACTACTATAGTAGTTATGCTTTAAATATTTGGTTTGTTATACACTCAAGTGCTAGTGTTTTAACACTTCCTGACCAGTTTGTAACAGTGCTATTAGTGAGAGTGCAAGCGGATAAGCATTAATGATTTCTAGTTATTTGCTTTCGAGGCCAAGTCAGGCGAAACCGAGCACCTCCTAAGGGGCTATGCAGAACTTCAGCTGTTCCATTATGCCAATACATAATGCGTTGTACTATGGAAAGCCCTAAACCATAGCCACCAGACTTTCGGGTACGGCTATCATCTAAGCGAGCAAAGGCAGTAAACACTCGCTCCCATTGACCTTCAGGGATACCCGGGCCATCATCATCAATAGATATCCGGCAACTATCTTGTGTGGCTGAGAACTTTATCTGGATTTTGGTATCAGCATAACGACAGGCATTTCCAACCAGATTTTGAATTGCTCGATGTATATAACGTTGATCAATATTTGCAAATTGTCGTTGTTCCGATGCATTTGTAGGCGTGTGCTCAATGGCGACACGACTTTGCAAGCGTAAATGATCTTCTACAACACGAGTAATAATAGATTCAATATTATGGCGCTCTAGCCGTATAACAGGTGCCCCCTGCTCAAGGTTGGCATACGTTAGAAATTCATCTACAAGAGTATCTAGCTCTTCAATATCTTTGTCCATTCCTGTTAACTGTATTTTTCGTGCTTTATCAGTTTCTGCATCAGCAATCATTTCTAAGGCAAAGCGCAAGCGGGCAACAGGCGTTCGTAACTCATGAGAAACACCTCTGATCATCTCTTTTTGAATGCTAATCAAGTGCTGGATATAAGATGCCATAGCATTAAATGCTGTTCCCAAACTGCCAATAGAATCTCGGCCTTTTACATCCACACGCACGGCAAAATCACCACTACTGAAACGAGTTGCTGCTCGCTCTAATTTGCGTAACCTTTTTTCCATGCTGCGAACTAAAACGTAAATAGCAAGACTTAATGAACTCAATACAAACAGGCTAATTGCAATAATAAGGTTAAAAGGATATGGCTTAAATAAATCAAGTGGACCCAGTTGAATGAGCTGATGACCATTCTTTAACTGAGCATATAAAGAAATACTTTCAGCCTCATTATCTAATACCGTGACAACGCCACCCATGCTTAACTGTTCTTTCTGAACGGGCTGTAAATTAGCATTTTCTGGAGAAATTAAATTAACGGGATAACTAAAAGCTTCCTTATTCAGTTTCATTACTTCAGCAGCTCGTCGCTGAGGTGGCAGGTGATTCAGATATTCTCGGAGTAAGCTAATAGTACCATTGCTAGTCTGCCCAGATACCGCGCCTATATAGCCGCGTAAAAGTAATTTTGAGTTAACCCACGAGTAAACAACTGCTCGTCGCTCATCTAGCGCTTTTAGCTTGACATGTCCTTGCCTTAGTGCTTTTTTTTCACTCTGAGTCAGAGCTAATGTTTGCTGGCTAACAAGAGAAAAAGGAAGAGTCAGCCGATGGCTCCATTGATCAAGCATTTTCTGGCGTTGCTGTGGTGGTAATTCAGCCACCATTTCTGACACGATTCTAAAGGTGCCTCGAACCATTGCCTCACGATAATCTACTAGGCGAGAGCTGTTGAAAATTGTAATGGCAATCCCTGACAAAAGAGAGACAAGAAGCAGAGAAAATAGCATTCCGCCATATATACGAAGAAAAATGCTACTCACGGTCAGTTGCTTTTTACAAACAGATAACCTTTACTTCTCACGGTTTTTATTAACCGTGGATGTACAGGGTCATCACCAATTTTCGGCCGAATTCTTGATATTCTGACATCAATAGAGCGATCTTGACCATCATACTCAATGCCCCGCAATCTGGAAAAAATCTCTTCCCTGCTTAACACCCTGCCTGCATTGGAGCAAAGCAGCCAGAGCAGATCAAACTCAGCACTTGTTAACTCGATGCTGCTGTTATTTAGCCAAGCTTCCCGCATAGAACTGTCAATCATTAGCGAACCAAATTGAAGGCATGATAGCTCTGGGCTTGGCTCTTCTTCCTCGGCTGTTTTGCGCCTTAACAATGCACGAATGCGTGCTAAAAGCACCCGCGGACGGACAGGCTTTGCCATATAGTCATCAGCACCCATTTCAAGCCCAAGCACTTCATCAAGGTCATCAGTTCTTGCTGTAAGCATGAGAATAGGGTTTTGGAAGTGTCGTCTGACTTTGCGGCAAATTGATACGCCATCTTCGCCAGGTAGCATTAGGTCTAATATCACTAGATCAGGGTATTCGGTAAGAATGCGCTCAGTCGCTTTTGCTCCATGACCTTCGATGGATACCTGTAATCCATTGTTATGAAGATACTCCTGGATTAAGCCTGCCAGTCGCTCATCATCTTCAACTATCAGGATACGACCTGTTTCTGCATTCTCTACAGCCATGCTTACATACTTTCCATCATAAAATATTGCTTCATCGATAGCATTTTACACTACCTAAGGTCAGTCGTCCTGATTTCACTGCATGCACAGCATATAAATTCTCAACATAGGTATTTTTTGAACCTTCATGCCAAGTGAAAGATGACATAATAGCTGCTTTTCTCCAAAAAGGTTGCGACTAGGTCCAGATATCAAATGGTGAATAGCGTAGATAAAAAAAGAACATCAAATTTGCATAAAAAAACATCCAATCAATCTTGAAAAAAAAGACTATTTACAGAACAAATTAACGACAAGTGTGTGAACACTAACATTTTAGCTTGTTGAGAAGTTTTTCGTAGATTCTAACTCATTTTCCTTCTTGAAATTCAACTAATACCGCATTATCTTGTATACATATACGATCACCACACTACATATAGTACAAAGCGGCATAATTGCCTGCATCAGCACTGAACGCCTCCAGTCTGTAAGTTGTTGTTAGCATCTTTTCTTTAAAAGAGGGTGGGTGGCTGACATTGTATGAGGTTAATACGCATACTCTCAATGGTTTTGATTGCGCTGGAATGTGCTTGCCGCTACTGATTTATGTAATTACCACGTGTTTGAGTCTATAGGTAAGGGTTTGATGAACAAAAACATCTTGGTCAGTAAGCGTGATGGAGGCAAGGAACAGCTTGATCTCGAAAAAATCCACAGAGTAATAACTTGGGCTGCTGAAGGTTTAAGTCATGTTTCTGTTTCTGAGGTAGAGCTTAAATCCCACATCCAGTTTTATGATGGCATACAGACTACAGACATTCATGAAACCCTTATAAAGTCAGCTGCTGATCTCATCTCTGAGCAAGCACCAGACTATCAATATCTAGCGGCGCGACTAGCTATTTTTCATCTGCGGAAAAAAGCGTACGGGCAGTTTGAGCCACCAAGATTATATGATCAGGTTGTTCGGTTGACCGAAATGAAAAAATATGACCCACACTTGATTGCAGACTACAGCGAAGCGGAATTCGATGAGATGGAGCGCTTTATTGATCATAGTCGCGATATGAATTTCAGTTACGCAGCAGTTAAGCAGCTCGAAGGTAAATATTTAGTACAAAACCGTGTAAGCGGCGAATATTATGAAAGCCCTCAAGTGTTATATTTGCTAATTGGCGCCTGCCTATTTGCAAGCTATGACACATCGCGGCGTATGGATTATGTCCGACGATTTTATGATGCTGTATCAACCTTTCAAATCTCCCTGCCTACGCCTATCATGGCAGGTGTTAGAACCCCTACCAGACAGTTCAGCTCCTGCGTGCTAATTGAATGTGGTGATTCGCTTGATTCTATTAATGCCACAGCCAGCTCTATTGTGAAGTATGTTAGTCAGCGTGCAGGTATCGGTATAAATGCAGGTGCTATTCGAGCCATTGGTAGCTCTGTCCGTAACGGTGAAGCTTTTCATACCGGCTGCATTCCGTTCTTTAAGCATTTCCAGACGGCGGTGAAGTCCTGTTCTCAGGGTGGTGTTCGAGGCGGGGCTGCAACACTGTTTTATCCTCTTTGGCACTATGAAGCCGAAAACTTATTGGTGTTAAAAAATAATCGTGGTGTAGAGGAAAATCGGGTACGTCATATTGATTATGGAATTCAGCTAAATAAGCTGATATACCAGCGCCTTATTCAGGGGGGCAATATTTCACTGTTTTCACCCAGTGATGTACCGGGTTTGTATGAAGCTTTTTTTGCCGATCAAAATGAATTTGAAAGGCTATATACGCAGTATGAACAAGATAGCACTATCCGTAAGAAGACAGTAAAAGCTGTTGAGCTATTTTCATTATTCGTTTCAGAACGAGCTAGCACTGGGCGCATTTATCTGCAAAATGTGGATCATTGTAATACCCATAGCCCATTTAATCCTGAGCTGGCTCCTGTGCGTCAGAGCAACCTCTGTCTAGAAATTGCCCTGCCTACCAAGCCTCTTAAGCATACTTTTGATGAGGATGGAGAAATAGCACTATGTACACTGGCAGCTTTTAACCTTGGTAAATTACAAAATCTTGATAAGCTAGAAGAGTTAGCAGAACTACTGGTTCGAGCGCTGGACAATTTGTTAAATTATCAGGACTACCCTTTACCTGCTGCTTATAATTCAACTATGGGGCGTAGACCTTTAGGTATAGGGGTAATCAACTTTGCCAACTATCTAGCTAAAAACGGTGTACGTTATTCGGATGGTTCCGCTAATGGTCTGACTCACCGAACCTTCGAAGCTATTGAATATTACCTGCTGAAGGCGTCTAACAAACTGGCTAAAGAGATAGGTGCGTGCACCAAGTTTAATGAAACAACCTATGCTCAGGGAATACTGCCTATTGATACCTATAAGAAAGATGTAGATGAAATTTGCCAAGAACCCCTGCATTTGGATTGGGAAAGATTGCGCAGTGATATTGGAAAGTATGGTCTGCGTCATTCTACGTTAACAGCGCTGATGCCGTCTGAAACCTCTTCACAAATAAGCAATGCTACTAATGGTATTGAGCCGCCTAGAGGATTTGTGAGTGTAAAAGCCAGTAAAGATGGGATTTTAAAACAAGTAGTGCCAGACTTTGAAGCGCTCCGCGATCAGTATGAATTACTTTGGAACATTCAGGGCAATGATGGCTACTTGAAACTAGTTGCTATTATGCAAAAATTTGTTGACCAGACGATTTCTGCTAACACTAATTACGACCCTGGTCGTTTTGATGGGGGCAAGGTGCCAGTAAAGCTGTTACTAAAAGACTTATTGACAGCTTATAAACTGGGCATTAAAACGCTGTATTACCATAACACTCGAGATGGTGCTGCTGATTCTCAAAATGGTATTGATGATCACTGTGCAGGAGGTGCCTGCAAGATTTAATCTCTATTTATTCAAGTTGAAGATGTCAGCTCTAGTGTTATCAACCTATTGTAAATAAAGTGCGATATCTTATTTTTCTGAGCATCTTGAAGTCGTTTGAGTATATTAGTAACCCAAGAGCAACCCAATAAAAGATCAATATAAGCTTTGAATCAACCCTGAAAGTAATATAGATACTTGCCACGCTTGGTACAGCATCTGTTTTTTTCGGGTAATCCACAGAAATAGGAAAAGGGGCTGTTTTCCCCTAGAAGCTAAAACTCATGAGCTACACGACGTTTAATCAAGAACAGTTTAATGCAACCCAAGAACCTATGTTTTTTGGCAAAAACGTAAATGTTTCTCGGTATGATATACAGAAATACCCCATATTCGAGAAGCTAATTGAAAAACAATTGTCGTTTTTTTGGCGGCCAGAAGAAGTAGACTTATCTACGGATAGGAGTGACTTCGAAGCTCTTCCAGAGCATGAAAAACATATTTTTTTGAGCAATCTCAAGTATCAAACTTTACTTGATTCCATTCAGGGGCGCTCACCTAATGTAGCTCTACTGCCTATTATTTCTCTACCTGAACTAGAAACATGGGTTGAAACGTGGGCATTTAGCGAAACCATTCACTCGCGTTCATATACGCATATTATTCGTAATATTGTAGCTGAGCCCAGTACAGTGTTTGATGACATCATTACCAACGATGCCATTATTTTTCGGGCAAGGGATATCACTCAGTATTACGACAGTCTAATTGACTCCATTAATCTTTATAACGTTGTAGGTGAAGGTAAACATAAAATTAATGGCAAAGCAGTTAACATTTCTATTCGAGACTTGAAACGTAAACTTTATCTGACGCTTGTATCGGTAAATGTGCTGGAAGCTATTCGTTTTTATGTCAGCTTTGCTTGTAGTTTTGCTTTTGCTGAACGCTCTACCATGGAAGGTAACGCGAAAATAATCAAATTGATCGCTCGGGACGAGGCTTTGCACTTAACCGGTACTCAGCACATGCTTCAGCTTATGATAGACGGTGGTGATGATCCTGAGATGGCAGAAGTTGCTAGAGAGCTACGCCAAGAGGCGCATGAAATCTTTATTAGTGGCGCTGAACAAGAAAAAAACTGGGCCGAATACCTCTTTCGTAATGGCTCTATGATTGGTCTGAATAAAGATATCCTTGGCCAGTATGTTGAATACATTACTAATCAGAGAATGGCAGCCATTGGTTTTGATACGCCCTTTTCAATCAAGCAAAACCCGTTACCTTGGATGAATAGTTGGTTAAATAGCGATCATGTGCAGGTAGCACCACAGGAAGTGGAGGTTAGTTCTTATCTTGTAGGACAAGTTGACAGCGAAGTACAGGCTGAAGATTTTAGTGACTTCTCATTATAAAAAGAAGCTGTGATTGTTCTGATAAGCTTAGCCTCTAAGCACTTTCTATCGTTGCGTTTGGAGTGTATCATGGCTCACATTGTAAAAATTATGGATGGTTTCAGCTTTATCCCACGACCAACGCTGACATTGCTTGAAGCTCTTGAATCGCAGCAGCTTGAAATGGAATACCAATGCCGAGAAGGCTTTTGTGGCAGCTGTCAGGTTCAACTAATAGAGGGTAAGGTAGAATACTTTGCCGAGCCTATTGCTTTTGTTTCTGATAGAGGTATTCTCCCCTGTTGCTGCTACCCCAAAAGCGATCTGACCATAGAGATACCAGGGGGGTGTCATTTTAAAAAATGACCTCCTATCTATTGTCTAATAAAAAGCCGCACAGTGTAGCTGAAGCCTCATAAAATAATGATGGCAAGTGTTTATTTAAGTAGTTGGTTGAATCATAACGATATTGTTATCTATTTGCCTTTACCTGTACCCATTTTTTTCTATAGGGTTCATTTTCGGAGAATATGGCGGCAGATATTCAAGTGTATGACTAGCATTTGTTGTGACCTGAGTTCGATATAAGTAACTGATTTTATATAACATAGGCAACAAGTTGGTTAGGGTTGGAGAGCTTTTTTACAAACACGGTATGGTAAGGCATTGGGCATTTCTTATATTGACTCAATAGGCATTTCAGTCTGTGAAAAAGTCGAGCATTTCGTCATAAGATGTTGAAGGATGAACTAGGTTTTCTCTGAATATTTAAGTCTGGTTGAGATCTCTTGATAGCTTACAGTTAAGGCCGTGAAAAGGAATGAGATTCATATCTTTGAAGCCATTCCTTAACGCTGTGTGATAGGGCGCTAATTTACTTGGTTAGAGAATTATTACCGTTTATGAAAGAGTGCCAAGCGTAAACTGCATACAAGTCTGCAACTTACGCATTTGGCCTTTATTCTGATCTTCTTAGTGAGAAGAGTATGGATAGTTTCTAAGGCTGATTCTGTCTTGCTTGCTCAACGATATTATTATTTTCAGTGCTGTTTGAAGAGGTTTTATCTGTTTCCTGTTTCTGAACTGGGGTAAACATGCGTTGCACACGCGCTTCCATAGATTCATTAGCTACCATAATTTCTATACGCCGGTTAACGCTTGATTCAGGATTTTGTGCATCTCTTGGTGAACGATCCGCCATACCAAGCACCATAAATATCTGCTCCTCTTCTATACCACCAAATAGCAATGTTTTTCTAGCTGCTTGAGCTCTGGCAGAAGAAAGCTCCCAATTAGTGTATTCCTTTCCTTGAAAACTAACACTGTCTGTATGACCACTGATAATTAACCGTCGATCGATTTGTTTAATTATAGGGGCCATTCCTAATAATAAATCCTGAAAGAAGGGGTTGATATTTGCACTGCCTAGTTCAAACATATCATCTTTAGAATTATCAAGTATAACAATACGTACCCCATCTTTTAGTGGCTCTAAAAAAATAATGTCTTTATATTTTTTTGAAATATCATTATTGTTTATTAATTTTTCTAGCTCTTTCATTAGCTCTTTAAATTCAGGGTGTTTATCTACAACAGAAGAATCACCACCTTTAGGAATAAGTGGTGATTCTGCTATTGATTTATTACTGCCAAAATCAATGGGCTGAGGGCTGGCTCTATGTTGAAAAGCACCCGGGTCTTCAAAATAAGAAGCAATTGCTTTTCTTGCTTCAAGATTTGTTGTTTTCAAGATCCAGAGCAATAGGAAGAGAGCCATCATTGCAAAAGCAAAGTCTGCTAATGCAATTTTCCAAGAGCCCCCGCCGTGATGTCCTGCTCCATGACGCCGTTTCTTAAACACTATAATTTCTTCCTTAACAATTCCTAACTGTTTTCTATGATTTGCTCCATTTTCACATAACTGGGCCTATACTCGGCATAAAGCACCTTTCTTCCGGCATCAACTGCAATAATAGGTGGATGCCCTGCCTTGTAGTTAACTAAAGAAACTCTAATACATTCAAAAGACTGCAGCTCATTGTTAATGGAGTGACCTATGGCTGCCGCAAAAGGTGCCACAAATCCATAAGCAAGAAAAACTCCTAAAAAGGTGCCAAGCAAAGCAGCAGCAATATACATCCCTAACTCTTCTTCTGGTCCGCTAATAGCCCCCATGGTAATAACAATACCCAATACAGCCACTGCAATACCAAAACCAGGCAAAGCATCGGCAATAGTATATAAAGCAACTGAAGGGCGTCGCATTTCATCTTCTTGGCAAGCCACCTCTTCTTCCACAATTTTAGAAAATTCATTTGCTGCCATACTTTCAACAAGAGATAACCTTAAGTTTTCAATAATAAACTTATATACATGAGGCGTTCTTAGAATTCTAGGAAAACGGGGGAAGATATCGCTGCTTTCTGGGTCTTCTATATGCCCCTCGAGAATTTTTTTACCTCCTTTTTTACGAGCTACCTCAAATAAAGTATTAAGCAATAAAATAAGCTCTTCAAAGTAAGTAGGATTAAAGTCCGAACCTTTTGTTAAATAAGATAAATGGCGCGCTGTGTCTTTTACTACAGTCATTGGGTTAGCAATTAAAAAAGCTCCAAATGCCCCTCCAATAATCATTGCAATCTCTGCTGGTTGCCATAAGGTTTTTATATTACCTCCAGCAAAAATAAAGCCACCAAACATACAGCCAAAAACCAATAATAATCCTATAATTTTCATATCATGCGTCCCTGTCCCAATCTTCAAGCAGTGAGCGCAGCCGCAATAATGCTTGTCTATGCAGCTGGCAAATTCTAGCTTCTGTTAATTCCAACGCTTGACCAATCTCCTTCATATTTAATTCATGCGTGTAATAAAGATTCATCAATTGTTGCTCCCTTTGCGGAAGTTTTTTTAAAGCTTTTGCAAGAGCCTTACGCCGTTCACGGCATTCGGCTCGTATTTCCATGGAGTCATCATCAATTACTTCAAGACTATTGATAGACTCTCCTTGACTCAAAGCATCTAAACTTATCAAATTGCCTAACTGACTGTTCTGAAGCATCTGATGGTAACGATCAATAGTGACACCTAGCTCTTCTGCAATAGCCTGCTCAGAGGGCATGCGACCATTTTTATTATGTAGCGTCTGAATAGCTGCTCTAATTTGCTGTCCATTTTCTCGGTCAGTTCGACTCCGCCAATCCCATTGCCTTAGCTCATCAATAACAGCACCGCGAATTCTTAAGCGTGCATATTGCTCGAAAGGAATCTTTTTACTTGGGTCATAACGATTGGCTGCATCCATTAACCCAATCATCCCTGCCTGTAGTAGATCATCTCGTTGCACATTACCACCAAACAGTCCTGCAAGGTGAAGAGCAACTCTTTTCACTAATCCTATGTTCTTGTGAATTAGTTGCTCTGCGGTGCCTTGAGATTGCTGTTTATAAGCATTCAATCCATGTTGCTGCGGGAGCGCCATATTAAATTATATTATTCTGCCGTCATTGGATAACAATATCGGTAATAATTAAGTCATCAACAGATGCTTTAGCCTGTTCTTTATCAAGCAGAGCATTCACTCGTACCAAGGCTGCTTCACGAATAGCCTCGGAAGAATTTGGTTGACTAATAAAATCGTGATCAAGAGCACTCAAATAACGAAATAATTCATTGCGGATCATGGGGCTGTAGACTTGCAGTGTTTTTATCATCTCTGGATCGCGACTCATCAGCGATAATTTCATTTGCAGGTAATAGCTTCTGGCATCATTTTTTAGCGTAACAATAAAGGGTTCCATAGGTATAAAATTAGGCCTAGCACTTTGTGATGTTTTTTCTTTATCATCACCTAGCTGAATAGTTTCGCGAAGGTAACCACCAACACCTCCAGCTAATATCGCCAATAAAAGAATGACGGGTAGCGTTCCTTTTCTTACACTATTACCTTGCATTTCGTCTCCCTGTTCTTAACAAGCACAATCCGTTTCAAATAAACTGGTCCAGTAAACGCCCCCCCTGAGCCATAAACTGTAAAGCGCTCGGAATAAACGACTGGTCTACTTCTGTCCCATCGGCTAAAACACCTACACCTAAAGTATCTATATCTGCTGAGGTCGCTTGTTGATGATGGCCTTGTTGTTCAGACTGAACATTCACCCCAATATCGCCTAATGATAGCCCCTGCTCTGCAAGTGTTTGTCTTAATCGAGCATCGTGGTTAAGTAGCAAATCCCTGACGGCGGCATTAGAAGTGGTTATCTGCAAATTTAAATTTTCTTTATCAACTGAAAGAGAGAGGGTTAGCCTTCCTAGCTCAGGAGGGTCAAGCCGGAGTTCAATACTTGACTCTCCTTTGCTAACCATATGCAAAATTCTTTGTCCCAGTTTTGGTGCTGGATTTGCTAATGTTGCTCTATTTATTATTTCGCTATGAGCAGGCTTTGCCAGTTCTGAGGTTTGCTTGGTCTGTGTAACTTCAATGCTATTTTCAATATGAGATTTCAATGGCGAAACTGTCGGTTCTGTTTGTAGTGACGGCCTTGATTCAAAAGGCTTGCTTTCTGTAGGTGAAGAGTTATTTTCAATATAAAATCCCAGCGTGTGAATACTGTTCTCTATTTGAGATGGCACTGGTTTATCAGTAGTGGAATTTATCTCAGTAGGCTGTAGCGTATTTATGTTAACATTCAGCGGAGTAGACAATTGTTTTACTTGATCTTGCTGGATAACCTTTTCACCTGCTCGTTGCTGATCTATTATTAGCTGGCCCCATTTAGGCCTCATCTCTGACCATTGATTGATCGTAGACTGGTTGTCTCTTATGGCTGACTGAAGTGGACTGAATTCAAAAAATGGTGCTGTGATCGATTGCTGTACATCTTCAGGAGTGAGTGTTAGTGCTGAGTCCGATGACCATACAGAATGCGCAATATCATCCGCTGAGCTTTTAGCTTGTGTATGAATATATTCATGTGCTAGCAAATTCTGTTCAGAAAAGTGGGATGAAAAAATATCTGAAAAAAGAGACTGATAACTATTTATCGTATTGATAACTGATAAGTCGGCACCGGATGAATCATGAAGAGCAGGTATTTTTAAAGTTGTAGGTATAAGAGCCGCTTCCATCATCTACCCCTTAGGTCGTTAGTCGATTGATAGGTACAAATGCCTCGTTCTTTTTGATTATGTAACAACAATTCATTAGAAACCTGATCTTTGTACTTATTACAGGCTGCAATCCATATATTAAATTTTTCTTGAATGCTTTGCAGATAGCTAGAGATTTCTGGGGTTTTTAACTGTTCTTTATTAAGCTGTTTTAAGATTAAAAGCATTTCTTTATTGGCTTCATCCATACTATCCCATGCCTTATCATTAAAGCCTTTTTCAATCAAAATTATTAATTCATTTAAATGATCAATAACCTTATTATGACTTTCTGTTTGATCCATTTTATAGTCTCCTGCAATATTAAATAATAATATTGCTGAATAAAAAAATCGTTACAAATCATATAATCTATCTTAAAATACCTTGCCATCCTTCTTGTATTTCACGCATTAGGTCCATTACTTCTTCTATTATTTTTATATCATTATTAATATGAGCTTCTAGAAGTCTTTTTATGCTGTATTGATAAAGTGCCTGAAGATTACTTGCTAATTCACCGCCTTGCTTATGATCAAGAGATTGTTCAAGCGCTGTTAGAATATCAACAGAAAGATTTATTTTATTTGCTTTTCCCTCAAAGTTTTTTATAGCTATAAATTGGCGGGACTTTGCCAATGTTTCAATTAAGTGAGTAAATAGAAAGCCTATTAATTCTTCTGGTTTAGCGCCTTCTGCTCCTCTTTCTAGTTGTTTCTGGTAAGCTTTGGCACCGCTTGTTTTTATCAATTTTATTGCCTCAGTTATAAATATTTATCTATTAGCTAATTTATTGATTAAAGTTTTGAAGATTATTGGTCAACCATTCATTGGTGCCACTTAGTGACGCCAATAGGGCTTCCATTTGAGTAAATTGATTTTGATAATATGTTCGTACTTTTTCTAAACGTATGGCTAAATCTTCTCTATCATCTTCAACCTGCTTTAGTTGTTCATTAATACTTTCTTCTCTTCTAGCTAAATTACCACCAGTACCTAAATCATTATCAAGAATAGCGCTCAAACGATTAATAAGACCAGACTGTCGTGCTTGGCTCGTAATGATCGTACTATAAGCAATATTGCTATCACTGCTGTCAGCTCTAAGTAGTCCATTTTCAAACTCGCTAGCTGAACTAAAAATCTCTTGATTTGATAAATTAACTGCATCGAAGTTTACCCATGTCGCTGGATCAGTGGTTGATTCACCAACGGTCCAACTACCACTGCCATTATCAAATGCAACATACCAACTTCCAGAACCCGTTTCATGCTTGTACATTTCAGTAAAATTATTTTCAAAAAAAACATTGCCTACTACAACACCATTAACACCAGCATCAATAAATGTTTCGTTATAAACACTGTTTGTCATTCCTGATAGAACAAGGGAATCAAATGAATTTTCTTCTACTCCTGTTTGAGTCAATGCTGTAATGAGTTGGTCATAATTGTTATTAATGGCATCATCAAGTCGACTAGCATTAATACTTAATGAACCATCTGAACTAAAATTCAGGCCCATATCCCCAAGGCTTCTCAAGGTATCGCCGCTATCGCCAAAGAGTGCACCAAACTCTTGTCGTAACTGCCTTTTTAGCAGACGGATTTGAGAGTCCCCATTTAAGGGCCCAGCCGTTGTTCCGTCATAGCTTGTGAGTGAATCAAAGGTATCTTCGAGTGTATTCCAAGCATCTACAAGCTCATTAATGCGTGTTTTTAAAGCACTAGTATCTTGGCTAATTTCCAGCGTCTGAGGGTTAGCTGACACGGCTTTAAGGTTAATAGTTACGCCATCAATAACATTTTCCAGCGTGTTGTCTTTTGAGGTAATAGTGACAGCAGAACCTCCAGAACCAAAGCGAATACTGGCATCTTGTGCAGCTTCTAGTTCTATCAATGGTTCATTTAAGGTTACAGAGCCGCCTGTTAAACCACTAAAATCTGTTCCGATTGTGTATTCAGATCCTGTATTTTGACCTGTCAACATTAAGCGCTGCCCACCTCCATCATTTACTATGGCTGCATCAACACCTATATTATCAGAGGCATTATTTATGGCATCTCGAAGTTCAGTTAAAGTGCCAGAAGTTAGCGTAACGGTGAAAAATTCTCCGTTTACAAAAAAAGTAGCATCGCCAGTACCGATAGTATCTGAGGCAATAATAGAATCTGAAACTAATTGATGATTACTAGCGAGCTGATCAACAAACAATGTATAAGTCCCCATTGCAGCAGCAGAGGAAACCGTAGCAGATAATACGGACTCATCAGTTACAGTATGACTAAAAGGGCTTAATTCAGCTTCAGTATCCATATTTTCAAGCTGAGTCTGAAATACTTCTAATGCTGATTTCAGCTGACCAATGGCTGAAAGTTCAACATTGGCAGCATTTTCCTTTCGAGTCAGACGGCCTTCAATAGGAGTTCGCTCTGCCTCAACAAGCGAATTAACCAGTGTATTTATATCCAGTCCTGAGTAGATACCGCTTACACTGAACATAGTTTACCTCCTTGTACAATATACTATTTTACTTCTAGAGCTATCGACTTATCACGGATCACCATAAAAAAAACAGCGAGAGCACGGCCCCCGCTGATATAGTGTCAAGCATTAGTCAGTGCTGAAGCTAAGATATATTGCCCCTGAGCAAGGTTAGAACATTCTGGGGTAAGATATTAGCTTGACTCAATATTGCGTTACCGGCCTGTTGCATAACCTGATACTTACTAAGATTAGCTGTTTCAACAGCAAAGTCAGCATCCATAATACGACTACGAGAAGCACTTAAGTTTTCTCTGATATTTGCCATGTTATTAATGGTTGATTGCAAACGGGATTGATAAGAGCCAAGCTTGGCTCTAGCGGAGTCAACAAGGGTTAGCGCTGCATTAATTTCTACAATAGCAGCAGCGGCGTCGCCGCTTGCGCTACCAATATTTTCACTAAGGTCACCACTAGAATCCAGCTCTCCAAAGCCATCAATTTCGATTGTAAGGTTATTTGTCACGCCATCTTTATAATCAATAGCAATAACAATATCCGTGGTATCTCCTGTATTGGCATTTAAAAGAACTTGCTCGTTGTACTCAGTGCTAGCAGCAATTCTGTCAATTTCAGCAACAAGCTGGACAAATTCTTCGTTTAAAGCATCCTTATCTGCATTACCATAAGTACCATTAGTTGATTGCAAAGCAAGCTCTTTCATTCGTAGCAGCGCATTAGTCACTTCCTCCATCGCACCTTCAGCGGTTTGCGCTAAAGAAATACCATCATTGGCATTACGCATAGCAACACTCAAACCTCGAATTTGGCTACTCATACGGTTTGATATTTGCAGCCCTGCAGCATCATCTTTAGCGCTATTAATACGTAATCCAGAAGATAAACGCTGCATTGTTGTTTGTAGCATACCGCCCGTTTTCATTAACTGACGCTGAGCGTTTTCCGAATACATATTTGTCATTACAGTTTGCATATTCTACCCTCCAACATTTAAAGAATATGAATTATTGATTTCACTCAATCTTTCTTAATCAGCCATGGTAAATTACGGCTTCCCTTTAAATATCGGGGATATCATGGACTGTACTTACAGCCTTTTGGTTTATAAAACCTGATCAAACTTATTAAAAATACTTCGAAAATAGTTGTTTCTAAGAATTAAAAATAAGTAGACATCCACCCATCGGATGAATGCGCTCTTAACTTAAATACTTTCAGATAAAAAAATGGGAGACAGGCTCCCATTTAATACTTTCCGCTTTAGAAACACCTGAGTCAGGTAGATCCTTTTTTCTTGGTAAATCGTCCCTTCATCAACCCCTCTATTGCGGTAAGCTGCTTTTCGATAGGCTAAATTACCCTCTGCCTAACAGATACAATACATTCTGAGGCATTGCATTTGCTTGTGCTAGCATAGCGGTACTTGCTTGCTGCATGACTTGATACTTACTTAAATTGGCTGTTTCAGCCGCAAAGTCTGTGTCCATAATACGGCTACGAGCAGCACTAAGGTTTTCACGAACATTAGATAAATTATTGACAGTTGATTGCAGACGACTTTGTATTGCACCCAATGCTGCTCGGGCACTATCGACATTACTAATGGCTGTATCAATCGCAGCAACCGCACTTTGAGCATTTGAGGCATCAGTAAGATCACCATCAGGTACGCCATCAGCGCTTAGGTCAGTTGTTAAATCGATATCAATGTTATTTGTTGCTCCATCCTCATAATCGACAGCGATACTAAATGTTCCACTGTCACCACCGCTACCATTTAATAGCGCTTGTCCATTAAATTTTGCTGTGGTTGTAATTCGGGTTAGTTCAGTATTCAGTGCCTGATATTCAGCATCAAGCGCAGCATTATCGTTTGATGAATAGGTAGCATTAGAGCCTTGTATGGATAAGTCACGCATTCTTAACAAAATATTTGTCATCTCATCCATGGCACCTTCAGCTGTCTGAGCCAAAGATATGCCGTCATTAGCATTACGAATGGCTACCGTTAATCCCCCTATTTGTGCGCTCATTCCATTGGATATCTGCAGACCTGCGGCATCATCTTTGGCGCTGTTAATCCTTAATCCAGAAGATAAGCGCTGCATACTGGTTTGTAGTAGATTATTCGTCCTTAATAGCTGTCGCTGCGCATTTTCAGAAAAGATATTTGTGTTAATAGCTTGCATTATAATTTCTCCGTCCTTAAAAAAATAAAGTCAACTACCAGACCTGCTACTAGCTTCTGATTGAATGCCGGAGAATATGAAGAATACACATAAGGAGTACGTTTTTCCCTTTACCTGTACTGATCAACATCTCTGGCAAAGGTCGTCAGGGCGGAAGTACATCTACTTCTTTATCTAGACGGCCAATACATCGTTTGCACTCTAACAGCGAGCAAACAAGCTGATACTATCCTTTCGTCCTATAGCGATCTTTCCTTAAATAAAATATTTAGTTTTTAATTCTTTTTAGAAGTAAGAAATATTATTTATATTGCCAATATAAAATATGATAATAAATTCCCTGAAACATAGGCTACGATAGCTAAAAAAATTTTATCATTAATCCATGATCCTTCGCTTTTATGTAGGGGACAGGATGGCAGTGGTTGAGGTAGCTTACTATAAGTACAAAGAAATAGAGTACGTCATAAGTAACGTAGTAACTCAGCTCCACTGTAAACAGCGTAACAACACCTTTCAGCTTCACTACATCTACAATTAGAGCTACTCAAATACGGCTAAACATGCCATTGGTCTAACCGTAAATGGCTCTGGTGCTCGTAACATAGCCTGACCCCTAAACTATAGTATTTAAAAAATTCTTGCTGTAGAAGTCAGTACAATCTCATTTGAAGGAACTCAGGTTGAGCTAATTTGCTAAATAGCTGTATAGTAGTCGCTTATAAAAAAACAAGCAGAACCTGCAAGGCATTGAAGCATTTTCTTAAATGTTTGATGACTTACCGAAAAAAAATAAGCTATTTTGACACAGAGAACTGGAAGTCATGCAAAATGTGCTTGTTTAGAGAATAGAAGGGAAAAGCCTGAACTGTAAGACGCGCACGAACTAAGCCACTGACGAGAAGAACTATTTGCTACTCAAATCTAGAACAACCCATGACCAAAATCACCAATGGGCTTATCAACCAACAGTTCTACAAATTAGTGTAATTTATGACAGAAATTTTAGGCTCCTGTAATCATTGGCATAAGAAAAATCAAAGCTATCTTTGTTATCAAAAATAAGTGTCGTCGTATAATTAACTCTCACAAGAGGATGTATCAATGCATGATAGGCTTGACAAGTCACGTATTATTAAGGCGCCTTTAGGAACAAAGCTGAACGCCAAAAGCTGGTTAACTGAAGCACCATTACGGATGCTAATGAATAATCTTGACCCTGAAGTAGCTGAAAAAACCAGCGAGCTAGTTGTTTATGGCGGCATTGGCCGCGCTGCACGCAACTGGACTTGCTACGATAAAATAGTTTCAACGCTAAAAATTTTAAAAAACGACGAAACTCTGTTAATTCAATCAGGTAAACCCGTTGGCGTTTTTAAAACGCATACTGATGCCCCTCGTGTATTAATAGCAAACTCAAATATTGTTCCCCGTTGGGCATCATGGGAGCAATTCAATGCGCTCGATCGTCAGGGTTTGATGATGTACGGCCAGATGACCGCAGGATCTTGGATTTATATTGGCTCACAAGGTATTGTTCAGGGTACTTACGAGACATTTACTGCAGTTGGTAAGAAACATTTTAATGGCGATCTTTCTGGTCGTTGGGTGCTCACAGCAGGCCTTGGTGGCATGGGGGGAGCACAACCGCTTGCAGCGACCATGGCGGGTGCATCAATGCTAGCTGTAGAATGCGACGAAACACGCATTGATAAACGTATTGAAACAGGCTATCTCGATTATAAAACCAACGATATTGATACAGCTTTAGCCATGATATTTGAAGCCAGCGACCAAAGAAAAGCAATTTCTATTGGTCTATTAGGTAATGCTGCAGAGATATTTCCGCAATTAGTGGAAAAAAATATTACTCCTGATATTGTAACTGATCAAACCAGTGCCCACGATCCTCTGAATGGTTACTTGCCAATTGGCTGGACGGTTAGCGAAGCAGTATTGCTAAGAAAAGAAAGTGCCGAGCATGTAATAAAATCAGCAAAAAAATCTATGGCCGTTCAGGTTAAAGCTATGCTTGAACTTCAAAAACGTGGTGCAGCAACACTAGATTATGGAAATAATATACGTCAAATGGCATTTGAAGAAGGGGTAAATAATGCTTTCGATTTCCCTGGTTTTGTTCCTGCGTATATAAGACCCCTTTTCTGTGAAGGTATAGGTCCATTTCGTTGGGTCGCATTATCTGGCGACCCTGAAGACATATATAAAACTGACCAGAAAGTCATGGAGTTAATTCCTGATCGTCCGCACCTGCATAACTGGTTAAAAATGGCTCGTGAAAGAATTCATTTCCAAGGGCTTCCCTCAAGAATTTGCTGGGTTGGTTTAAAAGATCGTGCTCGTTTAGGCAAAGCTTTTAATGAGATGGTTGCTAATGGTCAACTAAAAGCACCTATTGTAATTGGGCGTGACCATTTGGACTCTGGTTCTGTTGCGAGCCCAAACAGAGAAACAGAATCCATGAAAGACGGCTCTGACATAGTATCTGACTGGCCGTTACTCAATGCGCTTTTAAGCACTGCTAGTGGTGCAACGTGGGTAAGCCTTCATCATGGCGGAGGGGTTGGCATGGGCTTTAGTCAACATGCTGGCATGGTTGTTGTTTGCGATGGTTCTGAAGATGCTGCACAAAGGGTAGGCAGAGTACTTTGGAATGATCCGGCTACAGGTGTCATGCGTCATGCTGATGCCGGTTATGATCTTGCTGTTCGTTGTGCTAAAGAGCATGGTCTGAATTTACCCATGATTGATAGCACCAACGATTAATATACTTGAGTGAACGGAAAGAGTAGAGTAGACAAATATGCATGAAAAAAGTATAGGTCTAAGTGAATCTGAATCCGCTTTAACGATCAATTTGATACCCGGTCAGTTAACCTTAGCCGTATTGAGAAAGGTTTATTCTAATCCAGTTACCATTAATATTGCTGATTCAGCATGGCGTGATATTGATGAGTCTGCTAAGTGTGTGCAAAATGTTCTTGATGAAGAGCGTGCAATCTACAGCATTAATACTGGTTTTGGATTATTGGCGAATAAACGGATTCAGCCAAGCGATCTTAATGTGCTACAAAAAAACATAGTGCTTTCTCATGCTGCGGGTATTGGTAAATTGATTGATGAGGCTGTTGTCAGGCTGATATTGGTATTGAAAATCAATAGTCTAGCAAGAGGCTTTTCAGGCGTCCGGCGCACTGTTATTGAAGCGCTGGAGGCTCTATTAGAACATGCTATTTACCCATGTATTCCTGAAAAAGGTTCTGTTGGAGCATCTGGTGACCTAGCCCCACTTGCGCATATGAGCGCTGTGTTACTTGGTGAAGGCGAAGCCATCTGCAACGGTGAGCGTATGCCAGGCAGCGTCGCATTGAAGCGAGCAGGGCTTCAACCTATAACGCTGGGTCCAAAAGAAGGACTGGCTCTACTCAATGGTACTCAGGTTTCAACTGCTTTGGCTCTTAAGGGGTTATTTTGCGCTGAAAACCTCATTAACTCAGGTGTTGTGATTGGCGCTTTGTCTGTAGAAGCTGCAAAAGGAAGTCATAAACCTTTCGATCATCGTATTCATGAGGTACGAGGACATAGAGCGCAATCAGATATTGCCAAGGCTTATCGTATATTGCTTGATAATAGCGAGATTGAGTTATCTCATAAAAATTGTGTAAAAGTACAAGATCCTTATTCTCTAAGGTGTCAACCACAAGTTATGGGGGCTTGCTTGCAGCAGATCCGCAATAGCGCTGACATACTACTGGTTGAAGCGAACGCTGTTTCTGATAACCCACTGGTATTTTCCGATGATGATACTATTTTATCAGGTGGTAACTTTCATGCCGAACCCGTCGCTATGGCTGCTGATAATCTTGCGCTTGCTATTGCAGAAATAGGCGCCCTGTCAGAACGGAGAATGTCACTGCTTATTGATAGTCAACTCAGCGGATTACCCCCTTTTCTTGTAGATAATAGTGGGGTTAATTCTGGATTTATGATTGCTCAGGTGACTTCAGCAGCACTAGTTAGTGAAAATAAGTCTATGGCCCACCCTGCCAGCATTGATAGTATTCCAACGTCGGCTAATCAAGAAGACCATGTTTCAATGGCGACATTTGCCGCACGGCGACTTAGTGATATGGCTGAAAATACATCTGTAGTTTTAGCTATTGAATTTTTAGCGGCCTGTCAGGGAATTGATTTTATAAGCCCATTGAAAACCTCTGAAATACTTTCTAAAGCAAAAAAAATACTGCGGGCTGTTGTGCCTTTTTATGATAAAGATCGTTATTTTGCACCAGATATTAAGCAAGCACAGACCCTCATAGAAGAGGGTGCTTTAAGTGCTTTGGTGCAAGAGCCTTTGCACTAATAGCTTTAATATTTTACCTGATGTGTGACTTTAAATTGAGAGCATAGGCGCAAACTGCATAGGCTCACGCCCAGCTTGAATGTTCAAGTAAATGCCAACAGTGATGCCCAGCAGCTTCCGAGCTACACGACT
>JAQYUY010000046.1 GCA_028728195.1 Endozoicomonas sp. (ex Botrylloides leachii) | reverse complement strand
ATAGCTCCTTTGTAAAAAAATTACTCCATATTGATAATCGGGTTTTAAGCTATGCAAGTGATACGTTAAGAACTGATAAAGCATTAATGGACTATCGCGATCAGGTCAGCATCTTAAATACGGCTATACCATCACAGTAATAAATCAGTGTTTTCATTTTATATAGCTTCCAGTGAGTCACTTTAGCGTAGGCAGCAACCTAGGCCTGCTAATAAACATGGCCAACGCCTTTGAAAGTGCCTACATAGAACGTATCTTGAGAGCCAAGAGAGCGTATCAATTTCACCATGCTCCCCATCATCCAGCTCTTTACGTTTTAATGCTTTGACCTGCGCTTATACAAGTTAGAAACTACAATGGGTATAACCTGACGGTTGCTTATTTTTTAGGTTAGTATGCCAATAGTAGCGTATGGAATTGTCCATATTATTTTTACGGCAATGGAAGAGGCTTACACATTAAACCGAAAATGCATTACATCACCGTCTTTCACAATATAATCCTTACCTTCTACTCTTAGTTTTCCAGCCTCTTTAGCACCCTGCTCACCGTTGTATTGCAGGAAGTCATCATAACTAGTCACTTCGGCACGAATAAAGCCACGCTCAAAGTCAGTGTGAATAACACCCGCAGCCTGAGGACCGGTTGCTCCCACTTTAACCGTCCATGCGCGCACTTCTTTAACGCCAGCAGTAAAGTAGGTTTGCAGCCCAAGCAAGGTATAACCAGCACGGATGACACGATCTAGTCCCGGCTCCTCCATTTCGAGATCAGCAAGAAACTCATCACGCTCATCATCATTCAGCTCGGCAATTTCTGATTCCAGCTTGTTGCATACCGGAACAACAACCGCACCTTCGGCTTCAGCAATCTCCCTTACTTTATCTAAATAGGGGTTATTTTCAAAGCCATCTTCATCAACATTAGCGATATACATGGTCGGTTTTGTGGTTAACAGATGCAACATTTTAACCTGTTTCTGTTCATCATCACTCAGAGCCAAAGAGCGAACAGAGTTGCCTTCTTCCAGATGAGGAATAATTTTTTCCAGCAATGCTTTCTGTGCAACAGCTTCTTTATCACCGCCTTTTGCTGTACGTATCACACGTTGTAATTGCTTTTCGCAACTTTCTAGGTCCGCCATGGCTAGCTCAAGATTAATGATATCTATATCAGCAGCAGGATCTACTTTATTGGCAACATGAATAACATTTTCATTTTCAAAGCAACGCACAACGTGAGCAATGGCATCGGTTTCACGAATATTTGCCAGAAACTTGTTACCTAGACCTTCACCCTTAGATGCTCCCGCAACCAGTCCGGCAATATCCACAAACTCCATGGTCGTTGGCACAACCCGCGCAGGCTTTACAATGGCCGCCAGTTTATCCAGACGAGGGTCCGGCATGGGTACCACGCCTGAGTTGGGTTCTATCGTACAAAAAGGAAAATTTTCTGCATCAATACCCGCCTTAGTCAGGGCATTGAAAAGAGTTGACTTACCAACGTTGGGCAAGCCAACAATGCCACATTTAAAACCCATAGATAATTACCAGCCTTGTGCCAATCAATAGAATAGAGAAAAGGGCAATTATAAAGGGCTATTCTTTGCTTCTCCACATCTATCCAACTCCACTGACAAAATGCTTATTTAAAGATCTGCCCGATCCTCATGGTTTTTTTGGCTCATAGCCTACTAAAAAGGGGGTATTAAGGCGAAATAATTGCAAATTAGAGTGAATCAGTGTAAATACCAATTATCTTTTCTAAAAGGCTGTTCATAAGCTTCTTGGTACTATCATGAGAAGATTATAAACAGCCTTTTAGCGCCATTTGGGTACCACTATGCAAATAATACTGTTTTGCTTACCACATTAAGTCATCAGGTATTTCATAATCGCTATACCAGTTCTCTTCCTTCTCTTTAGTTTCAGCAACCGTTTCTTTTGTATTTTGCAAAACAATAATCTCTGGGATTCGCTCAGCAATTTTCTGCGCTACAGGCACAGGAATAATTCTAAAATCTTCATCTAAAACAGCAATGGCTAATAAGCCACGGCTTAATTTATTTTGCATATCTTCAGTTATGTAGAGGCGTTTTACTTTATTATCAACAACAAAGTTATAGCCTATATCGCCTTGTTTTCGATCTAACGTATTGTTAAGAATAAGCTGACGCACTTGTGCTTGAATAGCTTTTTTTTGGCGCTCATTTTCAATATTACGGTTTAGCTGGCGATCATGTTCAGCTTTTTCCTGTTGTTGCTTGGCCAGCTCTTCACGGCGCAACTCTGCCTCAGTGGCAACGCCCTCTTTCATTGCTTGTTTCTTCTTTTTCTTATTGCTTGTTTTTGCTTTGAGGGCTTGCTGTTTAGTCGCAAGTCCCTTTTTTATTAACTGATCTCGAAGTGATTTAGTCATACTGGGTAATATATACGATGTAATATTAATAGCGAGTAATACTAACAACCTTATTGATATCAAGCTAGCACCAAGGCTATAGGGCTGATGATTTAGTGTAAGATATAAACCCCCTGCGGATGATGATACATGTTATTATGGATAGCCTCGGCGAATATCACTGTTAACTATCCAAATGTTTTTACATTGTCAGCTCTCATACCCATGGTGCTTTCTAACTACCATAATGAGCATGGTAGCAGAACGCTAGAACAAGGCGGAATGACCAGTAATAGCAGAGCTATTGCGAGAAGTTCCACCACAGTGCTGGTACTTGTATGACCCGCGCAATAGCGTAGTTAGAAAAAATGATTGGTATAATATATCTTAATGCACACCTTTCCAATATTCGCGCTTTAATAAGCAGGCAAAGACTAGAAACACCAATAAAAATAGCAAGACATAAGTACCCAATTTCTGTCGTTTCATTTTCATAGGCTCAGCAGAGTAAGATAAAAAATTGGTTAGATCATACATTGCTTGATCAAATTCATCAGGTGTCATGACGCCTTTTCGTTCAGGGTCAACTATTAACGTACAGCCTTTATCATCGGATAGTTCGCCATCGCTAGTTGCGCAGACGTTCATCTGAACTCCCTGAAGTTCCATTAATACATGAGGCATTCCTACATCAGCGAAGACCTTATTATTCACGCCCCAAGGCCTTTTAGGGTCTGCATAGAACGTTCTCAAATAAGTATATAGCCAGTCTTCACCACGTACTCGAGCAACTAGTGTCAAGTCAGGGGGCGCAATACCAAACCACTCTTTAGCTTCTTTCGGATCCATATTGGTGGCCATTAAGTCGCCAATCTTCGCTTGCTTATTAAAAACCAGATTCTCCATCATCAGGTCATGAGGAATACCCAAGTCATCTGCAACGCGTTCGTAGCGCTGGAAACGCGTGCCATGGCAGGCCGAACAATAATTTTGATAGTATTTAGCACCACGCTGTAAAGATGCTTTATCAGCATGGTCGGTATTAATGCTATCTAAAGGGTAATCTTCACCACCAGCAGCAAAAACGTTCACTGATGCACAGATTAATAATAATATATAGAGTGTTTTTTTCATTTTCCGGTCACTCGCTCCGGTAAAGGTTTAGTTTTTTCCCATCGAGTATAAAAGGGCATCAATAGAAAAAATGTGAAATACAGTAGAGTACAAATTTGAGCAACCAGTGTTCGACCTTCCGTAGCTGATTGCGTTCCTAGATAGGTTAAAGTGATAAAGACCGCTGCAAATAACAGCATGCTCACTTTACTAATCATACCTTTATAGCGCCATGATCTGACTGG
Organism: Endozoicomonas sp. (ex Botrylloides leachii); assembly: GCA_028728195.1. Taxonomy (GTDB): domain Bacteria; phylum Pseudomonadota; class Gammaproteobacteria; order Pseudomonadales; family Endozoicomonadaceae; genus Endonucleibacter. The sequence goes on along the minus strand of JAQYUY010000046.1, from coordinate 17,438 downwards.
ACTACGATCAAGCCAAGGTAAAACAAAGAGAATCGCAATAGCGCTGCCCATAGCAATTACGCCACCAAGCTTTGAGTCGATAAAGCCTATCTCAAAGGTAATTGCCCTCAGGATGGAATAAAATGCGCCAAAGTACCAAACTGGAGCGATATGCTCAGGTGTTTTTAAGGTGTTGGCTTGTTCAAAATTGGCATGTTCAAGAAAATAACCTCCCATTTCTGGTAGAAAGAAAACAATACCGCAGAAAACAAACAAAAAGACAACAACCCCAACAAGATCTTTAACCGTATAGTAAGGGTGGAAAGGGATACCATCGAGCGGTACGCCATCAGCACCTTTATTTTGTTTAATGTCAATGCCATCAGGATTATTTGATCCAACTTCATGCAATGCCACAATATGTAAGAAGACCAAGCCCAATAATACAATTGGTAGCGCCACAACATGCAGAGCAAAGAAGCGATTTAGCGTAATACCAGAAATCAGGTAATCACCACGAATAAACTGTTGAAGCTCAGCACCAATAACAGGAATAGCACCAAATAAAGAAATAATAACTTGCGCGCCCCAGTAAGACATTTGCCCCCAAGGTAATAAATAGCCCATAAAGGCTTCAGCCATTAATGCTAGATAAATGGCCATACCAAAAATCCATACTAATTCACGCGGAGCTTTATAAGAGCCGTAGATTAATCCTCTGAACATATGCAAATAAATCACTACGAAAAATAGAGAAGCCCCGGTTGAATGCATGTATCGAATCAACCAGCCGTATTCCACATCCCGCATAATATATTCTACAGAAGCAAATGCCTGCTCAGCGCTGGGCACATAACTCATAGTAAGCCAAATGCCTGTTAGTAACTGATTCACTAGTACTAATAATGCCAATGAACCAAAGAAATAAAAAAAATTAAAATTTTTTGGTGCGTAGTACTTGCTAAGATGCTCTTCCCAGACCTTTGTTACCGGAAGTCTGGCATTTAGCCAGCCCATAAATTTTGCTGACATTAGGCCATATCTCCCTCTGAGCCGATAATCAGAATACCCTCTGTTTCAAATGTATAAGGCGGAACCTCAAGATTGGTTGGTGCTGGCACCCCTTTATACACCCTCCCAGCTAAATCAAAGCGCGAACCATGGCAAGGGCAGAAATACCCTCCCTGCCAGTTGCGGTCAAACTCCATAGGCTTTATTTCTGGGATATATTTTGGAGAACAACCCAAGTGGGTACATAGCCCGACCAATACTAGAAATTCGTCATTTAAAGCACGGAATTCATTTTTTGCATAATCAGGTTGTTCAGATTTGTTCGACATCGGATCCATGAGCCGATCGGTTTGGGTTTTTATGGCATTTAACATCGCTTGTGTACGACGTAAGATAAAAACAGGCTTTCCTCTCCACTCGTAAACCACTTGCTGACCAGGCTCCAATTTACTGATATTGGCTTTTACGGGAGCTCCCGCAGCTTTTGCCTTGGCACTAGGCTGCCATGATTTTATAAACGGTGTGGCAACCCCCACGGCACCAGCAGCTCCTACTACTGAAGTTGCTGTTACGAGAAAGCGCCGTCGGCTTGCGTTTATGCCGTTATCACTCATTAAGCTACTCCCCCATATGAGCTTATGCTCACTGATTTATTCTTATTATTAGCCTATTTGAATGGTATAACTTCAGGCGAAATTAAGTACTATTACTTACCTTAATTTATATAAAAAAGGAAATGAATAACAGATTTATGTTTATCTTCTTTGCTTGGATAGTCTGAACTGAGGAGGTATTTTTTCATTGATCTGTTCTTTTTTTTTGTTCAGATTAATTATACCAATCGTGTTTTAACTAATAGAATGAGTATAGGTAGCTATGCTTCAGAATAAGGCGAAATGATGAGTAATAGCAGGGCTATTGCGAAGAGTTCCAGCGCTGTGCTGATGTCCAGATAACGAATAGCGTAGTTAGAAAGGATGATTAGTATTACTTCAATCCATAGAAAAAGGGTATCAGGCTAGTTTATAAAGACTTTTTAAAAATAAGCAAGGCAAAAAGAATAGATAATAAAAAAACACGCGACTAAAAGTCGCGTGTTTTTTTTGTTCGAAGCAGCATCAGAAAATGACTAAGCCACCATCTATTAACGCTTGGAGAACTGCGGACGCTTACGCGATTTCCTCAGGCCTACTTTCTTACGCTCAACTTCACGAGCATCACGGGTAACATAACCCGCTTTACGTAAAGAAGAACGCAGCGTCTCATCATACTGCATAAGTGCACGTGTGATACCGTGGCGAATAGCACCGGCTTGACCAGAGCCACCTCCGCCCGACACAGTGATTTTGATATCGAACTTTTCAGTCAGTTCAGTCAGCTCTAACGGTTGACGAACAACCATGCGAGCCGTTTCACGACCAAAATATTCATCAAGAGCACTACCATTAACAGTGATGCTACCCGAGCCACTTCTCAGGAAAACACGTGCAGTAGAGGACTTGCGGCGTCCAGTACCGTAATATTGAGTCACAGACATAGCTATCCCCGATTAAATTGCTAGTTGCTGAGGCTGCTGCGCAGCATGTGGATGCTCACTTCCGGCATAAACCTTCAGCTTGCGATACATGGCTCGACCCAGAGGATTACGAGGCAGCATGCCCTTAACAGCCAATTCAATTACCATTTCAGGCTTGTGATCAATCAGCTTATTGAAGCTGGCAGAACGCAGGCCACCGGGGAAGCCGGTATGACGGTAATACATTTTATCGGTAGCCTTACGGCCACTTACACGTATTTTTTCCGCATTGATAACTACAATGTAGTCACCAGTGTCTACATGAGGTGTGTACTCAGGCTTATGCTTGCCACGCAGACGCGAGGCGATCTCAGTTGCTAGACGACCCAGCGTCTTGCCTTCAGCATTGACTACATACCAGTCACGCTTGACGGTTTCTGGTTTTGCGCTAAAAGTTTTCATTAAATCTTCGCCTTGAGGGAACTGCTATCGCAGTATCCTGTTTTTACTTGGCCAACCCACTGCTATTGAACCTGGCTAATGGGTCATGCTTGGGCTGACCTGTTCAAACATTAGGCGCTCAAATAGGGAAACGGGAGCAATATTATAGCCCTTATGCATAAGAAATAAACCTTTTTTTGCTGGATCATTGGTGGTCAAGCAGTGCAACTCTTTCTTTGCATTGCTAAGATAACGGCTGTTGACTGTTTTACGCTCATTCATTATCGGAATTGAAACGATGGATATGCCTATCTTTCAAGGAGGGGGACAACCCCTGTGGCTGCTCAATAGCATTTCGGGTATTGTAGCTGCTTGCACTGTGCATTTTGTTTTATCGAAATTCTTTAACAAAATGAGAGCCACTATTAGCAGTCAGTTAGTATGGCAAGATGCCTTGCTAAAAGGTGCCCGTCGGCCTGTGATGATTAGCATCTGGCTAATAGCACTTGGTTGGATTGTCCGCATCATTGATGCACAAATAACGAGTCCTTTTCTTGAGGATCTAGCCAGTGTAAACAAAATAGTGTTTATCTTGCTGATTACTTGGGCGGTTATACGCACCATGAAGGAAGCAGAAAATAACCTGCTGCGTTCTGGGAAAACATTTGACAACAAGCTTGATCGCACAACGATCACTGCTGTTGGTCGATTGCTCAGGGTATGCACTGTGGCCACGACTGCTTTGATCATTATGCAATTATTAGGCTTTAGTATCTCAGGTATTTTAGCATTTGGCGGTGCAGGAGGGCTGATTGTTGGTTACGGTGCAAAAGATATGCTGGCCAATCTTTTTGGCGGCCTAATTGTTTATATGGATAAACCCTTTAAGGTAGGTGATTGGATTCGCTCTTCAGAAAAAGATATTGAAGGCACCGTGGAATATATTGGCTGGCGACAAACGCGTATTCGTACATTTGATAAACGCCCTTTGTATGTACCTAATTCAACCTTTGCTACGATTTCAGTAGAAAACCCTTCGCGTATGGAAAATCGTAGAATTAAAGAAACCATAGGTATTCGCTATGAAGATAGCCGTCACCTTGAGCCTATTTTGGCGGAAACACGCACCTACCTGAATAGCCATAATGAAGTGGCTAACGACAAAATTATCATGGTTAATTTTAATGCGTTTGGCCCATCAAGTTTAGACTTTTTTATTTACTGCTTCACAAAAACAACCGACTGGGCAACTTACCATATGATTAAGGAGCAGATATTAATGGATATTCTGGCCATTATTCACAAACATGGAGCGGATATCGCCTTCCCAACCAGAACGATTGATATACCCGCTCAAGCGACTGCTGGCATGCAAAATATAAATAAGATAAGTTTTCCTGATAGTCAAGCTTAATAAATAACCGCACGAATTGTGGTTCTCTCTGCTACTTTACCTTCAAATCCGTTTGCTGTGCCCCCAACACCAAAGAAACTCTAATGCAATACTGGTATTCGACTGTCCAGCACAATAGTGTAGTTAGAAACAATGATTGGTATGCAAGAAAAACATACAAAAAAGTTAAATGTAAAAACTAGAATTTTACAAGCTTGATCAAGTAACTGGCATATAAATTTTAGTTATTGAACTAACTGCTTGAGCGTTACTAATGTGCAGCTTGCAAATAGCTCAGGTGATTTTTGAATCACCTGAGCTTAATGATTATAAGCCAAGGTGCGGTAATAAGCTGAATCAGCTGCAATGCGATGGATGCGTCGAGCAAATGCTTTAGTAATAGCACGGTATACGTGATACCCCAATATATTATCACGGTCACATAGTGTAGAGAGCTCATTGGATTTAAGCGAAATAGCATGGGTATTTTCAATAGCAAAAGCCGAAGCTAGACGTTCTTCATTGCCTTGCACCGCTGCCATCTCACCAAGAAAAGACCCGCTTCCCAAGGTTATAATATCCTCTTCTTTTTGTGCATTCAGCTCTTTGATCATGCGAACACTGCCAACAGAAATAATAATTAACTCGTCGGCTGCTTCGCCTTGAAAAAACAGCTCCTCTCCTGCTCGGTAGAAATACTCATGAGCAATACTGGCCAATTTGTTTAACTCTGGTTCAGCCAGCTCCCTAAAGATTAGCGATTTTTTTAGCGTGTCAATTTTATCCATGACTTATTCCCAATAGTAATAGGTGGACTGGAGATATTCTCTGGTACTGGAGGCTGTTAACGTTTTTTTGGATTAACTGACTGGATTGAAAGTTATTTCCCTTGATGCAGGCTGATACAATACGTAATCATGTTAATTCAAGCAGATTCATCATGATTGAACCGTTATTTGGCAAATTATTTGAAGAAACAACCTAACAATTTCACGATGCCGTTGTAATCGCTTGAAAAATGTGAATACTTTGGGTTATTGTGCTCAAATCGCAACTTATTGATTTTGCCTTAACATATAAAAAAAACCGTTAACAAATGCCCACTATCTACAGAATTCTATACCTTAATGGAAGTTGGTGCACCAACTTAAACCACTAAATAACAAGAGAAACCGTAGCGTAGAGCAGTCTTAATCAGTTAATTCGCCAGATAAATTAATATTCACCAACCTTCGCACTTGCTCTGGCGTTTTTCCCACTGAAAACAGGTGTTGTAACTTGCAAAAAAGCGCTTCAGGTGTGGCATCGTGGCTATTTAATAACCCTGCTTGGTTAAGTGCAGAACCCGAAGCATACCCCTGCTTAACTGCTCCACGGTAACATTGTGACTGATTAACAATAATAATGCCTCTTTCACAGGCTTCTGTTAACACGTTAATTAGCGCCTTATCCTTGTCAGGACCATTTCCTGTACCATAGGTTCTAAGCACAAAAGCGGAATAAGGTTGATTAAGCGCTATTTTTAACCAGTCTGAAGTAATACCAGGGAATAGGCTCAAGGGTAAGACATGGGAGCGAACGTCGCAGGCTAATTGAAAATTCTCAACCCCCTGAGGTTGCCATAAGTACTGCTCATTCAGATTAATATCAATACCTACGCGACCTAGATCAGGATAATGAGGGCTATCAAAACCATCAAACCCGTGGGCGTTTACCTTTAGGCTACGATTACCTCGCATTAACCGACGGTTAAAATATAAGCAGACCTCTTTAACACGCTCATCTGATGCAATTATCAGTGCGGTAATGAAATTTTCGAGCGCATCTGTGCGTGCTTCGCAAAGGGGAATCTGTGATCCAGTGAAAATAATGGGCTTTTGTAAATTTTGAAGCATAAAAGATAACATGGATGATGAATATGCCATGGTATCCGTGCCGTGAAGAATAACAAAACCATCGTAGGCTTGATATCGATTGGCAATATCCTCAGCCATCTGCTTCCAGTTATCCGGGCAAATATTACTGGAATCAATTAACTTATCATATTCATGCAGCTCAAACTGTGGCAGATTATCCATCACATCTTGGGACAGTTTTTGATTAATGAGCGTCATTAGATTGCTGGCCGGTGAATAACCGTATTGTGTGTGCTCCATGCCAATTGTGCCGCCGGTATAGGCAACATAAATTTTTTTTGTCATAACGTTGTTCCTTTGAGCGATTGGAAAAAGTCATATCTTCAAAGAGAATAGCTATAGCTACTGATCAATTAAAAAAGTAAAAGGCATGAAAACCCTTTATTGATGGAAAAGGCTATAAGCTGTCATTGCAACCGCTCCTTAAGTCCTGAAGTTCGTTGTGTCGGTGTATTTATCGTACTGAGCAGTAATGTCTTCTCGCAAAAGATATCTAGTTTTTTTTTGGCTCGGGTGATACCGGTATATAACAGTTCACGGGTAATTATTGGGTTAAAACTATCGGGTAAAGCTATGACCGTATGCTCAAATTCTGATCCCTGACTTTTATGAATAGTCATGGCAAACACTGTTTCATGCTCGGGTAGGCGGCTAGGTAAAAGCCGTTTTAGTGTACCATCAGGCATTTCAAAAACAACACTGAAGCGCCCGTCGTTTGCTGTTAATGTAATGCCTATATCACCGTTATAGAGGTTGAGTTCATGATCATTGCGAGTAATTAACACCGGCTTACCTTCATACCAGATCTGATCTCCTTTTATTGTATTACTCGCTATCAACGCTTTACGAATAGATTCATTCAAACCAGTGACACCAAAAGGTCCTTCCCTTAAAGCACAAAGTAACTGAAAACGATTAAAGGCGTTAAGTATATCTCGATCACACGCACCTTTATTTATTAGTGATATATAATGCTGATAACCTTTGCTACATAGGTTTATCATTGCTTGATACTCTTTTTCATCAGAGCCATGAAGCGCTATATCGGTAAAGCCTTTTTTCAGCGTCCTTTCTATTGCCTTACGATTACCGGTATTAACCGCATTAGCTAAATTAGCAATGCCTGAGCTGTCATCAAAGCGATAGCTTTTTTGAAGTAAACATAGGCTATTATTAATAGCTTTTGCTTTTGCCATGGCATAGTGACTAAGATTAAATCCCGTTACTTCTTCTATTAGCTGAATGTTCTTTTGCGAATAACCACCATGAGCTGCAGCACAAATATCACCCAGTACACTACCGGCTTCTACTGAAGCAAGTTGATCTCGATCTCCTAAAAGAATAAGCCGAGCATGGTTAGGTAGTGCCTCTACTAAGCGACTCATCATGGGTAGATCAATCATGGAGGCTTCATCAACAACCAATATATCGAGGTGGAGTCTATTGTTTTTGTTATGACGAAAGTTATTACTCTTAGGAATCACACCGAGTAGGCGGTGCAGGGTGGTTGCCTTAACTGGAATTTCTGCTTTTACGTTATCACTACAGTCCAGTTTATCTTTAGCACCACTAATCGACTCGGTTAACCGCGCAGCAGCCTTACCAGTGGGAGCAATCAGTTGAATATTGGGGCAATTATTATCATTAATACCGAGCTCTATCAGTAAGGCTAATAGCCGAATGACTGTCGTGGTTTTTCCCGTACCAGGGCCACCGCTAATGATGGAAAAGCTTTGACTGGCCGCTAGAGTTACTGCGATTTTTTGCCAGTTCAGACAATGGCTTTGTGGTATGAGTTTATTTAATGGCTTCAGGTCATCGGGTTTTTTCGCCTGATGTAAGCATTGATGTATTTGCGGCCAAGGCAGTGGATCAGGCTCTTCGATATCAAGCCACTTTATTAGCATGGCTTGAGCAGCATGTTCGGTATCAGTTATTTTGCATTGATCCCACAAAAAGGCATAATTTCTGCGAAACAGCCTATTCAGTATCAAACTGGTGGTATGGGTATCAACATCAATAGATTGCTTTTCTTTTAGAAAGCCAGCAACATGCTGTTCGTAATCCCAGTAACGATATAGATATAGTCGATGGTTATCCAATACCAATGGTGTTACCTCACGGCCACTGCCAACTGTTGGCAATGAACGAAGATGTTCAGCCCAATGCTTAATGGATACTCCTGTAGTAGCTATCAGTTGTTGACTGACCTCACTGTTTTGCCCAAACAGCTCGTTTTCACTGATAACACCCAGAGCAAGGCAAACATGCCCCTGACCCAGCTGGTAGCTGACTAGAGCACTGGTAAGTGCAAGTAAATTATCTTGATGTAAACTGTAGATAAAGCGCGCAAACTGGTAATCTATTGGGCGTATCTGGTCGTGACTAACCAGCTGCTTCAATTGTGCAAGCATCTTTTTTTCCTTGTGTACAAGACCTCAATACACGATAATTTTTTATGAGAACTTCCCCCCACCCAGATTCCCAAAAAATAGTTAACACGATCAGCAGTCCTTCAGGCCATAGGTCAAAGTTTTTCAAAACCTTTGGGGCTACAACCCAAAAGAACTTTTAAGTTTTTCTTCTGTCAGACTTAACCTTGGCCAGCTGCTAGTTCTTAACATACTTTTCAGTTTGATAGCTCCAGCAAGATGCAATAGCCCATGCTACTAACAAATTTGATAGGTCTTCATGCTTTTTAAGTTCAGTGAATTTCATACTAAATACACTCCCCGAAACAAGCGTTGCCCTGCGGTAGCATGAAGGTCCTTTTATTTTAGTGAGGAATGTATTAATTAACTGTATCCGATTAACAATGCACTGTTTGACAGTAGCAACGATCAACACTAAAAGTAGATCCAGCTGAGGTTTATTCCGCTGTAGAAAAGGTCTACACTGTTATACAAATGAGTCAATAGGCTTTATCGTACTCTGGAGCGTTGCCTTTATTACTACGTTTTATACCTTAATCTAACTCAGCCCACTTTTTTGTCGTGTGCAGAGTTGTTTTCCTTAAATCTTTTCAATGTCCTTTTATAAGAGAGGATATAGCAAATATTATCTGGGTATTTCCTTCTTCTCTTCTTTTGAACAATGCCAAATGTCATGTCTACTACTTCACTTCTTGCATCACTACGCATAATCCGATACGTTTTAGTGGAAATCAAGTGCTGGCCGGCTGGCCTAGTGATTATTTACGCTTTTTTAATACAAGGATGTGCCAGCAACTATCCATCATCATTTATCGGGTGTGCTTGGCAAGCTAACTTTCCGGCACCACCACACACTGAAACGATTTTTAAAGGGCGCATCGCCCACAAACAAAGAATGCAGGCTGAATACCAAGGGCGGTTATATCGAGCATCTTATACAGTATGGAATCAACATACGAAACACAAAGAAACAGACCGTCACTGGATTAACAGAGTCCAACGTTGCTTGAAACTCAACATTTTGAGCGTTTATACCAAAAATTTTCCCGATTATACCGTGACGCACATCGTGGCAAAAAAAAATGACGATAGCGGTTCAACCCTCTACTATTGGCTAGATAGTTACTTTAATGGCCAGTCCCGCTATGCTCTCGTTTATAGGCAATCAAGCCCTGAAATAGATGCAATAGGCCGCAAATTTCTTAACAGCGTGAAGCGACGGGATTAGGTACGTTGAGACTGTTGCATAATTACGCTGCCAATGGGTCAGAATTGGAAACTCGCTTTAGCACCTACCAAGTTTATTGAGTGTATCAAAGCAAAAACAAATAGTTAGAACAACATTGTAGATGAAGCGCAATAATTCAATATTAGCAGGGATAGAGTCAGCTAATGAAAGATAACAGATTAATTTATATTTTATATTTTATATTTTATATAGAGATTAAAGCATGACTTTTAACTGCTTTTCATTCTTTGCCAGTTGCCCAAAAGGCCTAGAGTCACTTTTGGCGGCTGAATTGACAGAACTTAAAGCCAATACTGTACAAGAAACCGTAGCAGGCGTTAGCTTTAGTGGCAATATGGAGCTGGCATATCGAGCCTGCTTATGGTCACGCTTAGCTAGTCGTATTTTGCTACGCCTCGGTGAAGTAAAAGCAGAGCAGCGTGATAACCTTTATCTAGGTGTCAAATCGGTAGACTGGCATGATCATATTGATCAATTCACTCGCTTTCGAGTCGATTTTTCTGGCTCTACGCCTGATATTAACCACACGCGCTATGGCGCTCAGTTGGTTAAAGATGCGATTGTAGATCAACTACAAGATAACTTTGGCTGGCGACCAACAGTTAGCGCTACCAATCCTGATATCAGGGTCAATGTGCATGCAAGAGCAGAGCGAGCATTTCTTTCTATTGATCTCTCTGGTCAAAGTCTGCATCAGCGTGGCTATCGCCTTGAAGCCGGTGAAGCACCCATCAAAGAAAATCTAGCCGCTGCTATTTTACTGAGGGCTAACTGGCCTGCTATTGCCAAACAGCAAGGTACGTTACTTGATCCGCTATGCGGCTCCGGCACTTTACTCATTGAAGCTGCCATGATGGCTGCGGATATTGCTCCTGGCTTACTTAGAGCTCGCTTTGGTTTTGATAAATGGTTAGGGCATATTCCAACGTTGTGGTTAAAGGTTCTAGAAGAAGCGAAAGCAAGGCGAACGGCTGGTTTAGCTAATAAACTACCCCTCATAATCGGCTATGAAGGTCACCCCAGAGTGGTCGGTAAGGCCCGAGCAAACATTGAGCGCGCAGGTGTAAAATCTCTCCTCTCAATCAAACAGCAAGAATTAAGTCACCTGAAAACTAATAATGTCCAACCTGGTCTTGTTATTTCTAACCCGCCTTATGGTGAACGCATGGGCGATGGGACAAGCCTTATTTATTTTTACCGCCACCTTGGTGAAAAGTTAAAAGCCCAGTGCGCAGGTTGGCAAGCGGGTATTTTTACCGCTGCCCCTGAACTTTGCCGAAGTATGGCACTGAGCCCAAGAAAACAATACTCCCTATTTAACAGTACATTGCCTTGTAAATTATTTTTATATGATATTCATGAGCACCAGACAGGGGTAACACCAGAAGAAAAAAAACAGCCTGCTAAGATTCTAACGACTGGATCACCAGGTGGGTTAATGTTTGCCAATCGCCTAACTAAAAATAGGCGGATAATAGGCAAGTGGGCCCGTAAGCAAGGCATTGAATGTTACCGTTTATATGATGCAGATATGCCAGAATACGCCCTTGCAGTTGATCTTTACCATGATTGGGTGCACGTACAGGAATACTCGGCACCCGCGTCTATTCAACCAGAAAAAGCACAACGACGACTACTAGAGGCACTTGAAGTTATTCCCTCCGTACTAGATGTACCCGAAAATCATGTCATATTTAAACGCCGAGAGCGTCAATCGGGAAATAAACAGTATAAACGTCAAGGTGAATCCGGTGAAATGCTTGAAGTAAAAGAAGGCAAATGTCGCCTGCTAGTGAATTTAAAAGATTATCTGGATACTGGCTTATTTCTAGATCACCGACTAATGCGTCAGCGCATAGGTCGTGAGGCAGAAGGGAAAGACATCTTAAACTTATTTTGTTACACTGCAACCGCCTCTGTTCACGCTGGTGTCGCCGGCGCTGCCAGCACTACCAGTGTTGATCTTTCCAATAGCTATCTTATCTGGGCTAGAAAAAACTTCTCACTTAATGGTTTAGCAACTAACAAGCATCGATTAGAAAGAGCTGACTGCCTTGACTGGCTTGCTATTGAAAAACAACAGTACGATCTGATCTTTATGGATCCGCCAACATTCTCTAACTCCAAACGAACTAAACAACCCTTTGAAATACAAAGCGCTCATACCCGTTTGATTGAGCTTGCAATGAAGCGTTTAAGAACAGATGGAGTATTATATTTTTCCAACAACTTTAGAAGTTTCAAGTTGGATAAAAAACTTGAAACCCAGTACATGATTCAGGAAATAACCGCTACAACCATTGATAAAGACTTTCAACGAACACCAAACATCCATCGTTGCTGGTCAGTCAAACACCTAGTACATTGAAAAATGCAGTATTCTGTTACTTCGACTAAGCCATCTTTATGGCATAATAAATAACAGTATATTTATAACGTATACCCCCTTGCACTTACTAACCGCGGTTAGCAAGTGCAAGGGGGTGTTTTTTCTAGGTTGAACGAAAAATATTTTATGTTTAGACCCTTACCTTTATTTATTGGCCTACGTTATACCCGCGCTAAGCGGAGCAACCATTTTATATCTTTTATCTCTGGCACCTCAATGGTTGGTTTAACTTTGGGTGTGTGCGTATTGATTGTTGTTTTGTCAGTCATGAATGGCTTTGACCGAGAGCTTCGGCAGCGAATTTTAGGCATGGTTCCTCACGCTTCTATTACATCAGTTCAGGGGGGACTAAAAGATTGGAAGAAACTGGTTAAAGAGGTTTCACATATGCCGGGAATTGAGGCCGCTGCTCCTTTTATTGATGCTCAAGGCATGCTAACAAACAAAGGTGAAGTACGCGGCGTCATGATTTACGGTATCAACCCGAGCTATGAAAAAAAAGTGTCCATCATTGATCAACACATGGTTCAAGGGTCTCTAGATGCTCTCAAACCGGGCAAATTCAATATTATTATTGGTGATCTGCTTGCTAGGGCGCTTGGGGTGGGCGTAGGGGATCAAGTCACCATGGTGTTGCCTGAAGCCAATGTGAATCTTGCCGGTGTTTTCCCTCGCCTAAGGCGTTTTCGTATTGCGGGCATTTTTTCTGTGGGTGCAGACCTTGATTCCAGCTTAGGCTATATCAACATTAAGGATGCCGCTCGCTTTATGCGAGTACCAGAAGGCGCTACTGGCATTCGTCTTAAAATGTATGATTTATTTCAAGCTCCCCGGTTGTCTTGGGATGCCGCGATGAAATTACCAGGGCGCTACTATGTGCAAGACTGGACAAAAACCTATGGCCACCTTTTTCAAGCAATTCAAATGGAAAAAACCATGGTCGGGTTATTATTAACTTTGATTGTCGCTGTAGCCGCATTCAACATTATCTCTACCTTGGTCATGGTAGTGACAGATAAACAAGGGGATATTGCTATTTTAAGAACACTTGGTGCTAGTCCTCGCACCATTATGGCAATTTTTATGATACAGGGCTCCTTAATTGGTGTGATTGGTACCTTGCTCGGTGTTATTATTGGTGTAATTACTGCTTTAAATGTACCGGCTATTGTCGGCTGGATTCAAAAGACACTTGGCGTTCACTTTCTTAATCCGGATGTTTATTTTATTAGCTATTTACCTTCTCAATTAAAATGGGAGGATGTGGCTATTATTAGTGTCACAGGTTTGCTAATGAGTTTTCTGGCAACCCTTTATCCTGCTTGGCGAGCGTCTAGAATTCAGCCAGCGGAGGCTTTGCGTTATGAGTGAGATAACCCCTAAAGTACTCGAATGTTTATCATTAGCAAAAGCCTATGATCAAGGGTCTGAAAAACTAGACGTATTAACCAACATTAATTTTTCCATCTCACATTCAGAACGAGTGGCTATTGTCGGCGCATCCGGTTCAGGTAAAACCACATTGCTGCAATTATTGGCAGGACTAGATAAACCAACATCAGGCAGCGTAACCATTTGTGGCAGTGATCTAGCTGAACTCAGCAACAACGAAAAAAGCACAATGCGTAATCGCCATCTTGGCTTTGTTTATCAGTTTCACCATCTTTTGCCAGAATTTTCGGCCTGTGAAAATGTAGCCATGCCCCTGTTGCTTCGTAACGATATAATAATCAAAGACGCTAGAAAACAGGCAGAAACAATACTTGACGCCGTGGGTCTATCTTCTCGATTCAACCATAAACCTTCAGCATTATCAGGTGGTGAGCGCCAGCGCGTCGCTATTGCTCGAGCGCTTGTTACTCGCCCCGACCTTGTATTAATGGATGAACCAACAGGTAATCTTGATCCTCATACAGCCGATAAAATCCACAGTTTAATGGCCTTATTAAGTCAAGAGCTAACCACCAGCTTTATTGTCGTGACGCATGATATGCAATTGGCAGGGCAGATGAATCGAGTATATCGGTTAACTGATGGCATACTCTTAGATGATAATGCTGCCTTAAAGACACATTAATTCACTTTTTAAGTAGGTATGCTCATAACATATCCCAGATTGTGAAGCTGGGTAATAGGATAAGTTTGCAGCCCATGAAAAGATATCTTTTTTGCTAATTATCTGCAGGGGGATAAATAATACCAATCTAATTTTTTAACTTCGCTATTACGCTGGTCGTCCGAGCATTAATACTGCGTTGCAACTATTCGCAATAGCCCTACTATTACTCATCATTCCGTCTTGTTCTGGAGCCCGGCCTTCCATGCTCATTACAGTAGTTAAAAAACGCGATTAGCATGAAAATACTAATGGATTTATCCGTTTAATCTCGGCTAAAGGCATGACTCTAGGGCTCTGGCAGAAAAGAAGACTCTAGGAATCGACTTTTTGGTCAATACAGTGCTAGAGAAATTTTAACCTTTGCTTCTTAATGTCTGTTTCAGATGAATAACAATAGCACGGTAAGCCCTTTGATTATCGTTTATTATAATAGTTATAACGAGGGACTACCCCTTCTTCATACGATCAAGTACCTCTTGGACTACCGCTTTGGCTTGATCTTGATATGCCTTCATTGCCTCTGGATCATCATCGGGAGCCACCCGCCACTCAATAATCCGTTTTGCTAGCTTCCGTGCCATAACACCTACAAGATCGTCAAGGTAAGCTTCATCCAGCATACCTAAAGGCATAAACCGCAAATGCACAAGCAATTGCTCTTTGTGGCCATCTTCTTTCATATGAATAGCAAAATCACCTGAATCAGTGGTGCTTTGGCTAATAGTCAGCGTAAAGTGTTCACCGCTCATGACAATCTCCCGATTCTCTTAAGACATTTGTCGGCGATGCAATGTCGGTCTTTATTGGAATAACTAATTTTTCACTTCTAGTATTAATTTATAAAACACAAGGAATCGTAAAAATGGCTAATATTAATACGCAATATCTTGAAAATAATGAACTTACGCCTGCTAACCCTGTTGAGGCCGTCAAACCCGTCAGCCCAGTTGAGGCAACAGAGTCTGACCGTTTCTCAAAATTGCTGAATGCAGAAGAAGATAATCAAGAAATAACATCCATAGAGGAAGGAAAAGAAGAGCTTTCTCTTGAAGAACTACAGAAGCAATTTAGAGACTCTACTTTTCGTGTAGGTTTTAATAAAACCATTGAAAAAGCAAAAGAAATAGTTAAGGAAATGAAGGAGTAAAAAGACATGTTAGATCTTGAATATCTAGAAAAAATAGCTGGTCATGACAAAATATTGTTGGATAGTCTTTTAGATCAGTTTCTTCAAACAACAAAACAGGATCTTATTGAGCTCCAAACTGCCGTTGAGGAAAAAAATATCTCTACTATTAAGGCATTAGTGCATCGCATTAAAGGTGCTGCCGTAACCGTCGGTGCGGGTGAGTTAGAAAGCATACTGGCAGCAATAGAAACCAGCCCTGATAACTCCTCTGAGTTTTATCAAACTCATCTGGAAAAAGCCTGCCAATCGTTTGACTCCCTTTCTCAAGAAATGAAGAAACTTTGATTTTTGTCCTTCGTACAGAAATATTACCGTCACAATATTTCAGTCACCAACACCCATGTAGTCTAACTTTACCTAAAAACAATGCGCTTTATTATATATTTTAAGCCTATCTGAACAACCAATGCACAAGGCGTAAAAAAGAATCCACATGAAAATGTGTAAAAAATTTTGCTAAATAATGTACTTCCCCCCTACACAGATAAAATTCAGCAGGTATAATTGCGCGATTTTACCCTCTACAGAAAGGTTGTGTAGCGTTGATTATCTTTACTGTGACCAATAAAATTACTGGTCAAATTTATGTTGGCAGCACTCGAAACGACTTGGAGAGTCAGTGGAAAAAAATGCTTGCTGCAGCCAGTCAAAACCTTGATTACCCACTTTATGATGAAATTCGTAGCTATGGTCACAATAACTTCCAGGTTGAAGAGTGGGACTTTACAACCAATCGCTCTGAATTGGCTCAACTTGAACGTGAAGCACTTGAAACTTTGAATGCCAAAAGCCTTAAAGGCTATAAAACCAGTACCGTCAAGATACAACCAAAGAAAAAAACTAGACAACGAAAGCCTATTATTGAGAAAGAACTGACATCATTATTGACTGAATTGTTAACCGAAAACACCCATGTAGAAGGTATTACTCCCAGCGCAATCTCTACAACAAAAACACCAAAAAAACAGACTATAGCACAAGAAAAAAGTCAGGAAAAAATGGTTGCTAAACCGACTAGTATTAACCTAGCGCCTGATATGACTGTGCCAGTTGGTTCTACTGAACCCCCAATAGATATGTCTGTCTCAAATAGTTCATCTGTCACTACTGTATTACCTGAAATTCAGCCAGCACCTACAGAGGAAAGCGCGCTTGCCACTAAACCAACCACCCGAACTACAATCAAAGTCACTAATAAACAATGCCAAAAAAGGCTTAATTCCACTGTTAAACTAAGCCCTAAAGAAAAGATAATTCATGATGCTATCGAGCGTCATCGACGAATACGTGCCGAAAAATCTTCTGAAGCAATGATAAAGGAAAAAGATAATATCGCCTCACTTCTGATGGATTTAGAAACAAAGGCTCGTTATTTATCCAGTATGACACTTACTGTTGCTGCTTAACCTGAATCACCTTTAAGTGGCTATTGGCGTTTATAAGACAGTAAAAGTTAGCTCCTGAATAACTTCTCAAGTTTTAACTGGAGCATAGTGAAATATTTAGCATATTTGCATCGAGTTTTATTTAGTCAATACAGTTAATGGAAACTATACGCTAGCACCTACAGAATATTCACTAACATTAGTAGCCTATGAATTAATGGCGATGATACCGTCAACAACTACACCGCTGATTGCACTTATTTCTTAAACCAATATTTTTCGACTAAAGTATTATAAAAATACCTGATGTGTGACTTTAAATTGAGAGCATAGGCGCAAACTGCATAGGCTCACGCCCAGCTTGAATGTTCAAGTAAATGCCAACAGTGATGCCCAGCAGCTTCCGAGCTACACGACTT
>JAQYUY010000045.1 GCA_028728195.1 Endozoicomonas sp. (ex Botrylloides leachii) | reverse complement strand
TAGAGTACATTGATGCAATGAACGACATAAGACCATCAACAGATTCTGATAATAATGCGTTTATTAATCAAAGATCTAAACTGCTGTTACATAATAAAATGCAATTAATAAATACTAATAATATGACAGAAAGCAACTTTAACGACAAGGTAAGTATGTTATTTGATTATGCTATAGAGTGTGCAATACACACAGAAGAGGTGATAATTAAAGGGCCGATTGAGTCAAAAAAGATAGGCGTTTATCAGTCTTTTCCCTTAAAAAAAGTCTATAAACCCAAATCTCGATTTCTATCTTTTTTAAGGTAATAACTCAAGTTACGCTCCAGCATAGACAAGTAGTTCATTAAATGATGATCAAATCGCCTTCATGTAGATTTTTTCCCGAATCTGGAAATGGTTAATTTTTAGATTTAAGGCTAATATCTCTAGCCCGAAGGCTGAGTATATTGAGAGAAATATATGATTGCATTGTATTCTCACCATATATGAAGATTACTTCGCCACAGAAGCATTGGGTTTTAACGTTTAATTTAAGTTTATTTTCTCGGGTACAGGCTTTTTTTTGAATAGAATCGCTAAAGCCTTGTATGCATCAAATCTATAAGTTTTTTCTACTATCTTTCCAATAAAGATAGCGCGTTAGTTTTGAGAACCGAACTCATGTTTTTTGATGAGCAATCAATAAACCATGAATAGCTTCTCAATAGTTAGGCCTTATTTCATTGTGCTTATTAGCTTAGCAGCGCCTAGCAAAAGAAAGTACCTCGGCCAAAACTGCCGAGGATAATGCTTCATTAGCGCTGTTCAAGCGGCACAAAATCTCGCTTCGCTGGCCCTGTGTACAGTTGGCGAGGTCGGCCAATACGGTATTCACCACTAATCATTTCATGCCAGTGGGCAATCCAGCCCGGTGTACGACCTGTTGCAAATATGACGGTGAACATTTCTGTTGGAATACCTAGCGCTTTCAGAATAATACCAGAATAAAAATCAACGTTAGGATAAAGTTTTTTCTCAATAAAATATGAGTCTTCTAGGGCAATTTTTTCAAGGCGCTTGGCAATCTTGAATAAGGGGTCATTATGCAGGCCTAGCTCATTAAGTACTTCATCACAGGTTTCTTTCATGACGATGGCACGGGGATCAAAGTTTTTATACACTCTATGACCAAAACCCATTAAGCGAAAAGGGTCGTTCTTGTCTTTTGCTTTAGCGATAAAGTGGTCAATATTTTTTTCATCACCAATCTGATCCAGCATATTCAGTACGGCCTCATTAGCACCGCCATGAGCTGGCCCCCACAGTGCAGCAATGCCCGCAGCAATACAAGCAAAGGGGTTAGCATTACTTGATCCAGCCAAACGAACAGTTGATGTTGATGCATTTTGCTCATGATCAGCATGGAGTAAAAATATTTTATCCATAGCTCTTGCTAGCACCGGATTCACTTTATATTCGTTACAGGGCGTGGCAAACATCATATGCAGAAAGTTACCTGCATAACACAGATCACTGCGTGGATAAATAAAGGGTTGGCCT
Source organism: Endozoicomonas sp. (ex Botrylloides leachii) (assembly GCA_028728195.1). Classification (GTDB taxonomy): domain Bacteria; phylum Pseudomonadota; class Gammaproteobacteria; order Pseudomonadales; family Endozoicomonadaceae; genus Endonucleibacter. The sequence continues at coordinate 19,687 of JAQYUY010000045.1, read as the reverse complement.
ATAGAATATTTATACGCCATGGCGGCCAGTGTAGGCATTTTAGATATTAGTCGATATGCTGCAACCTGACGATGGGTTTCATTAGTGATATCCAACGAGTCATGGTAAAATGCAGACAACGCACCGACAACACCACACATTATCGCCATGGGGTGCGCATCACGGCGAAAACCACTAAAGAAGTCGATCATTTGTTCATGGACCATTGTGTGGTCCATAATAGTCTTTCGAAAACACTCTTTTTCTTTCGCTGTCGGGAGCTCACCGTACAGCAACAGGTAACAGGTTTCCATATAGTCAGAGTGTTCTGCCAGCTGCTCAATCGGGTAACCACGATGAAGCAATATACCCTTATTGCCGTCTATAAAGGTGATTTTTGACTCACAAGAAGCCGTGGACACAAAGCCTGGATCATATGTAAAAAGGCCATTGGCCGTTAAGTTTTGGACAGCTATAACATCTGGCCCCATGGTGCCTGAATAGACAGGCAGCTCTATTGACTGCTCTTTATCATTGAAAGTAAGTAGCGCTTTTTTATCAGCCATTTGGCCTCCTATAATGTTGTGTTGCTTCGTTTCGTTTCGTTATAATTGGTAGGATCCGCTGTTTTTACTCGTTTATACAACAAAATACAGTGGTTATACTGCGCTGTGAACGTTTATTTTTTGACCTGACTAAAACTAAAACGACTCATGATAGTCTGCCAATAGCCTGGCGATGAAATTACTCTGGCTTGGCGTTGTTATCCACCGCAGCATGTTTTCTTGTGCAAGCATGCTTCACAAGCCACAGATCTTAAAGGAAAACACTGTTATCCTTAACAACCTATGCTGGTATAATCGATCTGGGTTCAAAAATAGGTGTGCCCACTATAGATAGATAATTTTTTTTGTCAAACGTGCTTTTTCGCTTGAATTCATTATATGCTTCAAAAACTGAAACAAGTCAGCACCTCACCACCTTGAGTCGTTTTGCTAGAAGCATATTGCTGGCTCATCAAGGAATTTAGAAACCTTTTGCACTGGAGACGCTCTTGCTTACTTGATTTACGGTCTGCTTACATGGAAGGATATAAACTTTATACGTATTATAACCACTTCCCCTGAAAATTCAGTCCCCCCTGCTATCTAGGGTTAAGAAACTCTTGCTCAATATTAGCTTTGGTGAATGCACCATTGCTTAACTCACTGCTAACCCGTTTGGGTTTAAAGGAAAGTGCCAGTTTAGCAATGACTTTACCAATCATATAAACGACAACCCCCAATGATAATAAACAAAACCATTCTTGATCCGTGGGTTTAGCCTTAAGAATACACATTAGGGTTGATCTGAATGATCTTACCCGAATACTCAATCATGTTGATGGTAGAACTAGAGCAATCTGAAAAGTTAACCACGTTCCTATTTGAAACTTAACCAGAGCAACCGTAGCGATAATTAAGGTGTACAGCACCATGACTCACTTATATTTTATAAGTATTTTTTTGGAGAATTTTAGGTCTAAGCCTTTAGTGCTAAGTGATTGTAATCAAATGCGGGAATATATATAATTCTGTTCCGAAATAATGGAAGCTTTGGGGGAGGATATTTATTAGTAATTCTTACTACTTTAATCCTTGTCACACCTGCTATTTTAAAGTCCAAGGGAATTGGATGTTATCACTCTTAATGCTGAAAGCACCGTCAGGTGCCGGAGCCAAATCAAGTGAATAGAAAAAAACCTGTCAATTTAGATATTACAACTATACAGTTGCCGTTGCCGGCTTATACTTCGATATTGCATCGTATTACAGGTGTTCTGCTTTTCTTTGGCATAGCCGTATTGCTTTATGGTTTACAGCTGTCGTTAACCTCAGCGGATTCTTTTCAGTCTTTGAAACAACTACTGAGCTCTTTCCCAGTCAAAGTAGTCCTATGGGTTGTGCTCTCAGCATTAATTTATCACTTTGTTGCAGGCATTAAGCATCTACTGATGGATGTTGATATCGGTGATGGCAAAGAGTCTGGTAAAGTTGGCGCTACCTTAACGCTGCTTATTTCAGCTGTTTTGATTGCTCTGGCGGGAGTATGGTTATGGTAACCAATATTACTAATTTATCTCGTAGTGGTTTATATGACTGGGTATTGCAGCGGTTAACGGCTGTTATCCTCGGAGCGTATACGGTCTTTTTCTTGGGTTATATCATGCTTAACCCTGATATGGATTATTCCCAGTGGCGTCACTTATTTGATCAGTTGCCCGTAAAGATCTTTACACTGCTCACTTTATTATCTTTGGGCGCTCACGCTTGGATAGGCTTATGGACCATTACCACAGACTACCTGAATGAGCGAGCTCTTGGAGCCCGTGCTGTGCTGATTCGTTTTCTTGTTCAGTTATTCTGCTTTCTTGCCTTATTCTCTTATACCGTTTGGGGTGTTCATATTCTCTGGGGGCTTTGATTAATGACTGGACTTCGTATCCTTACCTATGATGCGCTTGTTATAGGAGGAGGCGGTGCTGGGCTGCGTGCTGCACTGCAATTAACACAGGCAGGTATCAATACAGCGTGTGTCACCAAGGTATTTCCGACTCGCTCCCATACGGTGTCCGCACAAGGTGGCATTACCTGTGCGATAGCCAGTGATGATCCACAGGATGATTGGCGCTGGCATATGTACGACACAGTAAAAGGATCGGATTACATTGGCGATCAAGATGCCATTGAATATATGTGTTCTGTTGGACCTCAAGCTGTTTTTGAGTTAGAACACATGGGCCTGCCATTTTCCAGAACAGAAAAGGGACGCATTTATCAACGTCCGTTTGGCGGGCAGTCCAAAGCCTTTGGTAAAGGTGGGCAAGCAGCAAGAACCTGCGCTGCTGCAGATCGAACCGGCCATGCCTTACTGCATACCCTGTACCAAGCTAATTTAAAAGGTGGCACCACCTTTCTGAATGAATGGTATGCCGTTGATTTGGTAAAAAATCAGCACGAACATATTGCTGGCGTTGTTGCGATGTGTATTGAAACCGGTGAAACCGTGTATATAAAAAGTAAAGCAACCGTGCTCGCAACAGGCGGCTCTGGACGCATTTATGCATCAACAACCAATGCCATGATTAATACTGGCGATGGAATCGGTATGGCATTGCGTTCAGGATTCCCAATGCAAGATATGGAAATGTGGCAGTTTCACCCTACAGGTATTCATGGTGCAGGCGTATTAGTTACAGAAGGCTGCCGCGGCGAAGGCGGTTACCTAATCAATAGTCAAGGTGAGCGCTTCATGGAGCGCTATGCGCCCAATGCAAAAGACCTTGCTGGTCGAGATGTTGTGGCGAGGGCCATGGTGATTGAGATTCTTGAAGGCCGAGGCTGTGGTCCTGATAAAGACCATGTGTTACTGAAGTTAGATCATCTAGGTGCTGAAACACTAAACCTTCGTTTGCCCGGTATTTGTGAATTATCAAAAACATTTGCCCATGTTGATCCAAAGGTACAACCCGTACCGGTTGTACCAACGTGTCATTATATGATGGGCGGCCTAGCTACAAATGTAGGGGGGCAAGCACTACGCCAAGATGACCAAGGCAATGATCAGGTGATTGAAGGCTTATATGCATGCGGTGAAGCCGCCTGTGTTTCTGTCCATGGTGCGAACCGTCTTGGTGGTAATTCCTTATTGGATTTAGTCGTTTTTGGCCGAGCGGCAGGATTACAGATTGAAAAAAGTCTAAAGGAGGGCTTTGATACTGTTGATGCGTCTGAAAGTGATGTTGAAGCAGCTCTTTATCGATTGAGTAGATTGAACAACTCTAAAAAGGGTGAAAAAATTGCTGATGTTCGCAAAGAGCTACAAAAAACAATGCAGCTCTATTTTGGTGTTTTCCGTGAAGGGGAAAGCATGCAAAAAGGACTTAGACAGCTTGAAGTGATCGGAGAGAAAATAAAATCGTTGCATTTAACTGATAAAAGTAATGCTTTTAACACTGCTAGAATCGAAGCGCTTGAGCTGGAAAATCTTTATGAAGTGGCTATTGCGACAGCTGTAGCAGCTGAGCACCGTAAAGAATCCCGTGGTGCACACGCACGTAATGACTTTACTGAACGTGATGATGAAAACTGGCTAGCGCATTCTATTTACTGCCCGAAAAGCAAGAAAGTCTCTAAACGCAAAGTAAATTTTGCGCCAAAAACAATGGATGCCTTTCCACCAAAAGCCAGGTCTTACTGAAGGGAGTGAGCCGTATGTTGGTCAGTGTTTATCGTTATAACCCTGAAACAGATAAAAAACCCTATATGCAAGACTTTGAGGTTGAGCTTCCTGAAGGAAAAGACCTCATGGTATTGGATGTTCTCAACCTCCTTAAGGAGCAGGATGCTGGGCTAGCTTATCGTCGCTCATGTCGCGAAGGCGTGTGTGGTTCTGACGGAATGAATATTGCCGGTACCAATGGTCTGGCATGCGTAACGCCGCTGTCTCAAGTCATTAAGAAAAATAAAAAACTTGTACTGAGACCACTGCCTGGATTGCCAGTTATCCGCGATCTTGTGGTTGATATGGCTCTATTCTATAAGCAATATGAGAAGGTAAAGCCCTATTTAATTAATGATGAGCCGGTGCCAACAATTGAGCGCCTACAGTCGCCCGAAGAACGTGAGAAACTCGATGGGTTATACGAGTGTATTCTTTGCGCTTGCTGTTCAACATCTTGTCCTTCTTTCTGGTGGAACCCAGATAAGTTCATTGGGCCAGCAGGGTTGTTACAATCTTATCGTTTCTTAGCAGATAGCAGAGATAAAGCCACGGATGAAAGACTTTCAAAACTGGATGATCCATTCAGTGTATTTCGTTGCCGTGGTATTATGAACTGTGTAAATGTTTGCCCTAAGGGTTTGAATCCAACTCGTGCGATTGGCCATATAAGGCAAATGTTGTTTAGCAAAGCAACCTAACTTTACTGCTTATTATGGTACTGCATGTTGACTACTTTGCTAATATGAATAGAAACACCTTTTCAGTAAAAGTATATATTGATACTAGGTGTTAAGTTGTTCTTGATTGAGAACCTATGTTTTTCCTAGTTTATAATATGGCAAAGTAGGCATATATTTTTTCCGACACGCGTTACCAGACCAACGTTGTAATTTACTTAATCATCGCGATAATCACCTAACTATTCGGATCATGGATAGCCGGGTGAAGTAATGCGAACTATTGAATCAGCAGGAGCCGGCGGATAACGCTCTAGGCTTACGGGGTACTGACCATGCAAGAAGGTGTCATGCAGCAAATGTGGGATACATCCCATATTGCGGGGGGTAATGCTGCATACGTCGAGGAACTATATGAGCGCTATTTGCGAAATCCCGCAACTGTACCGCAACAATGGCGCGACTATTTTGAAAAGCTCCCCCAAGTTAATGGTGGAAGCCCTGATGTGCCCCACTCGACCATTAAAGAAATGTTTGTTCATCAAGCTCGACAACAACAGCGCCAGCTGCCATTAACATCAGATTCTGTTTCCAGTGATCATGAGCGCAAGCAAGTATATGTACTGAGATTGGTCAGTGCTTTTCGCATTCGTGGGCATCAACAATCACAAATTGATCCTCTAGATATCATGGGACGAGAGCCTATTCCTGATCTAACCCTTGATTATCACGGTTTAAGTGATGCAGATCTTGATATAACGTTCCAAACCAGCACCTTATTTATTGGTAAAGAGCATGCCACGCTCAGAGAAATTATTGCCACACTGAAAGCGACCTATTGCGATACAATCGGTGTTGAGTATATGCATATCGCTAATACCAATGAACGTCGCTGGTTTCAAAGCCGCATGGAGAGTGCCGCGGGTAAGTTGGGTGTCAGCCCTGATACAAAACGGCATATTCTTGAGCGATTAACAGCTGCTGAAGGTTTAGAAAAATATCTGGGCGCTAAGTACCCTGGCACTAAGCGATTTGGCTTGGAAGGCGGAGAGTCTTTAATTCCATTAATGGATGAAGTGATTCAACGTGCTGGCTCCTATGGTGCTAAAGAAATTGTGATAGGCATGGCTCACCGAGGCCGGTTGAATGTATTAGTAAATATTTTCGGTAAAAATCCTGCCAATTTATTTGAAGAGTTTGAAGGAAAAAAACGAGTTAAGCACGGCTCAGGTGATGTGAAATACCACCAAGGCTTTTCATCTGATGTCATGACACCTGGGGGTGATATGCATTTAGCGCTGGCCTTTAATCCATCTCATCTGGAAATCGTTACACCGGTCGTGGAAGGCTCGGTAAGGGCACGTCAAGATCGACGCGGAGATGTCAACGGTAAACTTGTCGTGCCGATTGCTATTCATGGTGATGCTGCATTTTCAGGTCAGGGCGTGGTAATGGAAACGCTGCAAATGTCGCAGACAAGAGCCTATAAAACTGGTGGCACCCTTCATATCGTTATCAATAACCAAGTAGGCTTCACAACCAGTCGTCGCGAAGATGCTCGATCAACAGAATACTGCACTGATGTCGCTAAAATCGTAGGAGCACCTATTCTTCATGTCAATGGCGATGACCCTGAGGCTGTCTATTTTGTTACTAAACTTGCGCTTGATTACCGCATGGAGTTTGGTAAGGATGTAGTGATTGACCTAGTGTGTTATCGTCGCCGTGGTCATAATGAGGCTGATGAACCCTCTGGTACTCAGCCTCTAATGTATCAAAAAATACATGCCCACAAAACTACACGTGAATTATATTCACAAAAGTTGATCAATAACGCTGTTCTAAAGGCAGAAGATGATAAAGCGCTGGTTGATGCTTACCGCAATGCGCTTGATAACGGCGATAATGTACTCAAAGTTCTGATTAAAGATCCTAACAAAAAATCCAAAGAAGCATTTATTGATTGGTCATTCTATATTGGCCATAAGTGGACAGCACGCCATGATACCCGTGTCGCTTTGGGTACATTAAAAGAGTTAGGTCAAAAGATGGGTGAACTGCCTGAAGCGTTCGTTCTGCAACGTCAAGTCAGCAAAATCGTTGATGACCGTCGAAAAATGACCGCAGGCGCACTACCTATTAACTGGGGGTGTGCTGAAGTACTCGCATATGCCACATTATTAATGGAAGGACATCCGGTGCGTATTACTGGCCAGGATGTAGGACGTGGCACATTTTCTCACCGCCATGCCGTTTTTCATAATCAAAAAGATGGTTCATCCTTTACACCTCTAGCACGTCTAGCTGAAGGGCAACCAAGATTTCAACTCTGGGATTCACTGCTATCAGAAGAAGCTGTTCTGGCCTTTGAATACGGCTATTCAACAACAACTCCCAGCACGCTGGTGATTTGGGAAGCCCAGTTTGGTGACTTTGCTAATGGTGCTCAGGTTGTTATTGATCAGTTTATAGCCAGCGGTGAACACAAATGGGGTCGCCTATGTGGTTTGACTATGCTTTTGCCTCATGGCTACGAAGGTCAAGGGCCAGAGCATTCATCTGCCCGTCTTGAGCGTTATCTGCAATTATCTGCAGAGCATAATATTCAGGTGTGCGTACCGACGACACCGGCGCAGGTGTTTCACATGCTTCGTCGTCAGGTGTTAAGACCTTTGCGTAAACCTTTGATTGCTTTTACACCAAAGAGTTTACTGCGTCACAAATTAGCGGTTTCCACATTGGAAGAGCTGGCTGAAGGCAGCTTTCATACTATTTTGCCTGAGATTGATGAGCATGATCCTGCAAAAATTAACAGATTAATTATGTGCAGTGGCAAGGTCTATTATGATCTGTTAGATAAAAAACGCTCAGACAATATTGAAGGTACCGCTATTATTCGCCTTGAGCAGTTATACCCTTTTCCTCGAGATGATTTAGATAACCTGATTACGTCTTACCCAAACCTAGAGCATGTCGTCTGGTGTCAGGAAGAACCCATGAATCAAGGTGCTTGGTATTGCAGCCAGCACCATATGCATCACTCACTTGCGGTCCATACTAATCAGTCATTGCGGTTGAGTTATGCAGGTCGGCGTAGCTCAGCAGCACCTGCTTGTGGCTATCCGTCAGTGCATGTAGAAGAACAGCGCAAGCTGATTGAAGATGCGTTTACTGTTTAAGTGAGGTGTACCTGTTTAGGGCACCCTGTGTGAATAAGGTTAAGGAATCATCATGGCCACTGAAATTAAAGCGCCCACGTTTCCCGAGTCTGTAGCAGACGGCACTGTGGCAGCCTGGCATAAAAAACCAGGAGAAACTTGCAGTCGAGATGAATTATTAGTTGATATTGAAACAGACAAAGTCGTTCTGGAGGTAGTAGCACCAACAGATGGGCAGCTATGCAAAATTATCAAAAATGAAGGGGATGTCGTCCTTAGTGGTGAAGTTATTGCCCTATTTGAAGAAGGTGAAGTGGCTAGCACTGCCTCTTCGACGGTAACAACGCCTTCTGCTCCAACAACAAAGACAACGAAAAACGCCTCAGGTGAACAGCGCGTATTAAATCCTGCGGCGCGACGTTTGGTTGATGAAAAAGGTGTTGATCCCACTGCCATTATCGGCACTGGAAAAGGCGGTAGGATCACCAAAGAAGATGTCATCCGTCATGTAGACCAAGCAGGTCAAAATAAAGTAGCCGTTACTGAGGCCGTCGAAACTGTACCTACAGCTGACGTCGCTTCTTACGGTGGACGTATTGAGAAGCGAGTACCCATGACTCGCCTGAGAGCTCGTGTTGCGCAACGACTAGTCGAAGCTCAACAATCAGCGGCTATGTTGACAACATTCAATGAAGTTAACATGAAGCCGGTTATGGCGTTGAGGGCACAGTACAAAGATCAGTTTGAAAAGCGCCATGGGGTTCGTCTTGGCTTTATGTCTCTTTTCGTCAAAGCATGTACGGAAGCGCTAAAAAGAAGCCCTGCGGTGAATGCCTCAATTGATGGGAATGATATTGTTTATCATGGTTACCATGATATCGGTGTTGCCGTTTCCAGCGACCGTGGGCTAGTGGTACCTGTACTTAGAAATGCAGAACATATGAGCTTGGCAGATATTGAGTCTATGATTCGTTCCTATGGGCAAAAAGCTAAAGAAGGTAAATTATCTATTGATGATATGACCGGCGGTACCTTTACTATCTCTAACGGAGGTGTCTTTGGTTCTTTGCTGTCAACACCCATTCTAAACCCTCCCCAGTCAGCTATTTTGGGTATGCATAAGATTCAGGAACGTCCGATGGCGGTTAATGGTCAAGTGGAAATTTTACCTATGATGTATCTGGCATTGTCTTATGATCATCGATTGCTTGACGGCAAAGAGGCTGTTATGTTCCTCGTTACCATTAAAGAATTGCTCGAAGATCCAGCAAGGATTTTACTGGATCTATAGGCTATAGATATCGTTTCATATGAGGTGGTGACTAACCTTTTAAGTGATTTTTTCATTTAAATGAGTATTATAAAAACCACCATTTACCCGATCATTTGGATAAAAACTTATGTCAAGTCAGTTCGATGTAGTCGTCATTGGTGCAGGGCCTGGTGGCTATGTTTGCGCCATTCGTGCAGCTCAGCTGGGGCTGAAAACAGCCTGTATAGATAAATGGTCCGATAACCAGGGCAAGCCAACATTGGGCGGCACATGCCTCAATGTAGGATGTATTCCATCCAAGGCTTTACTGGACAGCTCCCACAAGTTTATTGAAGCTCAAAAAGGCTTTGAACTACACGGTATTAAGCATGCCGGTGTTGAAATCGATGTGCCTCAAATGATAGCCCGCAAGGATAAAATTGTAAAAACACTGACAGGCGGTATTTCCGGTCTGTTTAAAGCGAACGGTGTTACCTCATTACACGGAACGGGAAAAGTTCTGGCAGGAAAGCAGGTTGAGCTAACAAAACCTGATGGTTCCACCCAAGTTATTGATACTAAAAATATTGTGATTGCGACAGGCTCCTCTCCCATTGAAATTCCACCCACTCCCTTGACGGATGATTTAATCGTTGACTCAACCGGTGCTTTGACATTTAGTGAAGTACCTAAACGTCTAGGCGTAATTGGTGCAGGCGTTATCGGTTTGGAGTTAGGTAGTGTTTGGGGGCGTTTGGGTGCTGAGGTTGTTGTGCTTGAAGCCATGGATAAATTTTTGCCTATTGCAGATCAGCAGGTTGCCAAAGAAACGCAAAAAATTCTTAAGAAGCAAGGTTTAGATATTCGTTTAGGTGCAAGGGTAACCGCGTCTAAAGTACAAGATAACGAAGTTGAAGTGACCTATGTGGACGGTGATAGCAATGAACATAAACTAACCTTTGACAAGTTGATTGTCGCCGTTGGTCGTCGGCCGTATACAGAAGGTCTGCTGTCGCCTGATTGTGGCGTTAATCTTGATGAACGAGGCTTTATTTTTGTTGACGAACATTGTCGTACGGACGTGCCTGGTATTTATGCTATTGGTGATGCAGTGCGCGGCCCAATGTTAGCCCATAAGAGCAGCGAAGAAGGTGTTGTCGTTGCAGAGTTAATGGCTGATCAGAAAGCACAAATGAATTATGATCTAATTCCTTCTGTTATCTACACCCACCCAGAAATTGCTTGGATTGGCAAGACTGAAGAAGAAGTCAAAGCCTCTGGTGAAGCTTATAAAGTTGGAACTTTTCCCTTTGCCGCAAGTGGCCGAGCGCTTGCTGCAAATGAAGCTCAAGGTATGGTCAAAGTTATTTCTGATAAGGCAACTGATCGCATTTTAGGTGTCCATATTGTTGGCCCCAGCGCGGCTGATCTGGTTCAACAAGCGGTTATTGCTATGGAGTTTGCTGCCAGTACAGAAGATTTAGCTTTGACTGTGTTTTCTCATCCAACGTTAAGCGAAGCACTACACGAAGCAGTATTAGCAGTGGATGATCACGCTATCCATATTGCCAATCGTAAACGCCGCTAATCACATGCTTATCAGGGCTAATTTATTTTAGCCCTGCTAGCTTTTAAGCATCATATTAAAAGAGTGTACATTGCTTAACCCATGAGAGATAACAGATAACCTTTGGTTTTGTAAGGTAAATAATTATATTATACCCATCGTGTTTTCTAACTACCGCAGTGAGTATGAGCAGCCGGACTCCAGAGCAAGGCAAAATGACAAGCAATAGCAAGGTTATTGCGAAAATTTCCAACGCCGTGCTGGTGTTCAGATGCTCAGAGTAATAGCATCGTTAGAAACGATAATTGATATTATTTATCATGCAATAACCCTTTTTCTGGGCACCTTTCTTATAACCTCAGTCATTGAATGCTGCAATTTTGAGACACTTGCCCCTTCTTGCTAACCACAGGGCTAATACGCTTATTTTAGTTGCTGGTTACATTGAGGTAATTGAGACCGGTGTGTCTGTTATAAGATGCTTCAGTTCAGGGTTGGCGATTAAAACGGGCAGTAGAAACCGTCGTTAAGTTAGTAAGGCGGGTTGGTATAACTTATTCTATTGGTGAGAATGGGTTCATTGATTTTAACAACAGCGGTGACGTAACTATGAATCTTCATGAATATCAGGCGAAACAGCTATTTGCCAAGTATGGATTGCCTGTTTCTTTAGGCGTAGCAGCAGACACACCTAAAGAGGCAGCTGATGCAGTTGTTGAAATAGGAGGTGATCGTTGGGTTGTTAAAGCTCAGGTTCATGCTGGAGGCAGGGGAAAAGCAGGCGGCGTTAAACTGGTTACAAGTAAGGACGAAATTAAAGCTTTTGCCAAAAAATGGTTAGGCAAAAACCTAGTAACCTACCAAACAGATGAGAATGGTCAGCCAGTTAGTAAAATTCTTGTAGAGCGTTGTACGGATATCGAAAAAGAGTTGTATCTTGGCGCTGTTGTTGACCGGTCTACCCGTAGAATTGTGTTTATGGCATCAACAGAAGGTGGTGTAGAAATAGAAAAAGTTGCTGAAGAAACACCTGATAAAATTTTGAAAGCTGTTATTGACCCTATCGTTGGCGCACAACCTTATCAGGGACGTGAGCTAGCCTTTAAACTTGGTTTGCAAGGCAAGCAAGTTAAACAATTTGCTAACATTTTTGTTAACCTAGGTTGCTTATTTCAAGACTATGATCTGGCACTACTGGAAGTGAACCCACTGGTTATCACCAAAGACGGTGATTTACACTGCTTGGATGCAAAGATCAATATTGATGGAAATGCACTATATCGCCAACCAACATTAAAATCGATGCACGACCCATCTCAAGAAGATGCTCGTGAAGCGCATGCCGCTCAATGGGAGCTTAACTATGTTGCCCTTGAAGGAAACATTGGTTGCATGGTTAACGGTGCAGGTTTGGCAATGGGTACAATGGATATTGTCAAAATTCATGGTGGTTCACCTGCTAACTTTTTAGATGTTGGTGGTGGTGCAACTCAGGAAAGAGTTCGCGAAGCCTTTAAAATTATTTTATCTGATGACAACGTGAAAGCCGTACTAGTTAATATCTTTGGCGGTATTGTCCGCTGCGACCTGATTGCAGAAGGCATTATTGGCGCTGTCAGAGAAGTGGGTGTTACGGTTCCAGTTATCGTTCGACTGGAAGGAAATAATGCCGAGCTGGGTGCCCAGATTCTAGCTGAAAGTGGCCTTGATATTATTGCAGCAAACAGTCTAACAGAAGCGGCTGAACAGGCTGTTAAAGCAGCAGGGGGTAACCAATGAGCATTCTTATCAATAAAAATACGAGAGTCATTTGTCAGGGGTTCACTGGGTCTCAAGGCACATTCCACTCAGAGCAAGCGATTGCCTACGGCACTCAGATGGTAGGTGGGGTTACACCAGGTAAAGGGGGGCAAATCCACCTTGATTTGCCTGTTTTTAATACGGTTGCTGATGCAGTTGAAAAAACCAATGCAGATGCATCTGTTATTTATGTCCCAGCACCTTTTTGTAAGGATTCCATTCTAGAAGCCGCGAATAGTGGCATTAAACTGATTGTTTGTATTACTGAAGGAATCCCTACGCTAGACATGCTTGACTGTAAAGTAAAATGTGATGAGCTAGGTGTGCGTTTAATTGGGCCAAATTGCCCCGGTGTTATCACGCCAGGGGAGTGTAAAATTGGCATTATGCCAGGTCATATACACCAACCAGGTAAAGTGGGAATTGTTTCTCGATCTGGAACACTGACCTATGAAGCGGTTAAGCAAACTACTGATATTGGCTATGGTCAATCTAGTTGTGTCGGTATTGGCGGTGACCCTATTCCAGGAGCTAGCTTTATTGATATCCTCTCTCTTTTTGAAGCAGATGAGAAAACTGAAGCCATTGTGATGATCGGTGAAATTGGCGGCACAGCTGAAGAAGAGGCCGCTGAGTACATTAAGCAATACGTCACTAAGCCAGTAGTCTCTTATATTGCGGGAGTGACGGCACCTGAAGGTAAACGTATGGGACATGCAGGTGCTATTATTTCAGGCGGAAAAGGCACAGCCTCTGAAAAATTTGCTGCGCTTGAAGCTGCTGGCGTAAAAACTGTAAGTAGTTTAGCTAAAATTGGCTTGGGGCTTCAAGAAATAACAGGCTGGTAGTTGCTTAGCGGTTATTTTATAAGCTTTTGCTAATAATCTAACGTACAAAAAATATTTCTGTGTTCTATTTTTTTTATGTGCCTAGCGGTACTATACAATAGGAAAAATAGAATACAGAATTTTTTTGTCAACGCTTGCAACTGATAGGTGAAATGACCAGATTCACTAAAAATAGATACCCTTCTATGCAATTTTCTGCAGCTGGTACTGCTTTTTCCCCACACCATTTAGGTGACTGATCGATTGCATGTTGTATTGTCCACTGACAGTAACCACCTCTCATGACCGTTAATACGTTTGCCATTACCTTCAGACTAAATCTGTGCAATCGTACCTCTAATTCTTAGAATACTGATGGTTTTAGATGGCCTGAGGGCTTCTTCTCTAAATGCTTTGGTAGCGCCTCATATCACCGTTTTTTTCTGGATATTATGGGCTTAACACATTATAAAAATCAGGCTGAGGAATATTCAGCCTGATTTCTCCATTTGAGCCTTATTTTTTGGATTTGACTCGTTAGAAAACACGATTGGTATTACTAGCCTCGTTAAACACTACATATGTAGCATTTAATCTTTTTTTCCCGTAACGACTGCAACCCGTTTAACAACAGGTGGCGTTTGTTTATATTTTTGTTCATCGGCTATTTTTGTTGTCTTGCTAACAACTTTTTCATGGGGGCGAGCCAAGCTTCCCTCTTGTATCATTGGCTTGCAGGCCGGAATACCGTTCTGTTTATATATTGTTTTTTCAACAGCCTTAGTTAAATCATTAAATGACTCGCGTAAGCACTCTGCATAAAAGACTGGGTCAGGCATCATATTTCGACAGCAGGTTGCACTGATGGTTAGGCTTCCATTGTAACTGAAGATAATGTGGAAAAGACCCACGCTGTCCCAACAAATACCGGTACCGTAAAATCGCATTAATTTAGCGCCTGATTGATACAAAGGAATCTGAGGGCCTGGCACATTAGTGATCACAGTATTAAACAGTGGGTTAATATGGCTCAGTAAATTGTATTTAGTTATTGTGCGGGCTAGCAGGTTGGTAACAGTATTTGGCAATAACTGGGTTGCATCCATCAACTCCATTGAACCCATATTTTCATGATTACTCTTTGCTTTAGCATTAGCCTCATGAATAGCATGAAGCCTATCAATAGGATCAGCGATATCAGTATATATACTCGGAAACATAAATGAAAACTGATTAAAACTATGCAAGCCTTCTTTTTTTCTGCGAATTGATACTGGGGTCATCGCCGTCATGGAAGTTGAAGGCAGTTCACCTTTATGAGTAAGATAGCGACGTAATGCACCGGACACAATAGCAATAACCACGTCATTAACCTTAAATTTATTAAATGCCGTTGCTACTCTTTTAATATCCGTCAGTTGAAAGTCTACCGCTTCAAATACCCTATGGGGAGATACTTTTTTATTGAACCGTGTTTTTGGCACGATATTGGAAGCACTATTTTTCCCACTGAAAGCTTTACGCAATGTTCCCCTAAGCAGAGGCAGCGTGTATTTGGTAACAACCTTGCTGCGTTTCCATATATTGGTGTAACTATTTATAGATGCTCTTGCCAATAATTCGACAGCGGTTGGCACGCGATCAACAATCAAAGGCTGCTGTGAATCTATCTGCTTGGCGCCAGGACTCAGGTCATGCATTGCTGCCAGTAATATGGCACCACCTTGCCCATCTATAAGAGCATGGTGAATTTTGAAAAGCATGGCATAGCATCCTTTGGGTAGACCTTTAATGCTATCTAAACCTTCGATAATATAAATTTCCCAAGGTGGACGACTCATATCGAGTGGTCGAGAATGAATCCGGGCAATCTGAGTACATAATTGTTGCCAATCTCCCGGCGCTGGCAAGCCAATATCCCGGACATGGAATTCAACATCAAAATCTGGATCTGTTATCCAATAGGGATAATCCAGACCTATAGGCACCTGTACATAGCGATTACGAAGGTCAGTTGTCTTATATATTCGACCTTTTAAGTAGTTGAGAATTTTTTTGAAGTCAGTTGTTTTCTGACTAGATGTTGATGGATCATAAATGGCTAAGCAACCAATATGCATAGGCGTTGTGCCTGTTTCCATATTGATAAGTGCAGTGTCTAGCGCTGAGAGTTGCTCCATGAGTTTACAACCTGGCGAATGATGTTACTGTTGTTAGTTTCGTCATTTTTTTTATTCCTATCGTCTTTCAGGTTTCTGCTTTATTGTCTTTCTTACTCACCTTGATTACTGTCTGTTGGCCAGCACTTAAGTAACGCCTAGTAGTATATTGGAATACGACGATATAGACGGTCTATTATTTTATATGTTCGGCGCTAACGTTCGGTATAAGGCGAAAACATACATAAAGCAAGAAAGTGAAAACAAAAGGATTAAAATTCTGGGGTATTATGGGCTTTATTTGATAGAAGTAAAAGAGATAACTAAGGTTATATTGAAAGCTTTTGTTGATAAAATGCTTTCAAGGTGAATGTCCATAGGCCATGCATAACACCAATAGCATTTTTTAACTACGCCATTGCGCTGGCAATCGAGCAGGCGTACCGCATTGAAACGCTTCACAACAGTCCTGCTATTACTCATCATTTTATCTTATTCTGGAGTCTTGCTATCCATGCTTATTACGGTAGTTAGAAAACACGGGTTGTATAAATAGCCTTAAATGGGTTTATATCAATTATTGATTTTTATGTATGCTGCTATAGTTTGTGAGCAGAATGGAAATGTTATAGGCTTTCTGTTGAATGAATATTGTCATTTTTTTAACTATGAAACCCCAAGGCGCTCAACCGTTGTTGAACCCTTTGGTCGCTACACTGCGACCGCACTCGAAGTGAACTAAACTCTCTACGAACAGGGTAGTTTTTTCGCATTCGATCAAATGCCATTTTAGCAGCAACATTGTCCATCCTTAACAGCTGACGCATCCATATATCATCACGTCGTATGTCGTACACAGCTTTTATGGCTAATGATGCCGCTTGATCTGCTGTTACATTATCGCCAAAGTCCATTGCACGCAGCGGCGCAGCCGGTATCAGTGCTGAAACATTGATTCCGGGCGGGAGATCAAAGAACTGGCAGCATGCTTGGTAAATAAGCGCTGTTCCAGCTATCTTACCATCAAGACTATGTCCTGCAATATGTGGCGTAGCGACATCCACTTGTGCTAGCAACGTGCGATCGATCTTGGGTTCGTTTTCCCAAACATCCATAACCACCTTTAGATCTTTACCTTGTTTTAGGCTATGTTTAAGCGCTGTATTATCTATGACCCCTCCACGCCCGGCACTGACTAAGACCGTACCTTCTTTCATTGACTCTAGCTGGCGAGTTGCAATCATATGATGGGTTGGGTAAGCACCCATAGTGGTCAATGGTGTATGAAGACAAATCACATCACAGCGTTCAATCAACAGATCAAGCGGCACAAATGTGACGTCCTCAACTCGATTACAAAAAGGATCCGAAACCATGACATTTAAGCCCATACGCTGAAAAATATTAACCAATCGGGAGCCCACCTGCCCCTTTCCTACAACTCCGATAACCCGATCTTGTAAATTAAATTGATATTTTTCAACAATAACATCCAATGCAGCCAGCACATACTCAGCCACTGCCAGCGCATTACATCCAGGGGCATGGGAAAAGCCTATCTGATGCTGATGAAGATAAGCTTGATCAATATGATCAACTCCGGCAGTGGCAGTAGCCACAAAGTTAATTGATGAGTTGTTAAGCAAGTTAGAGTTAACCTGCGTCACTGAGCGAACTAATAGCACATCAGCGCCCTCAATAACCTCCGCCGTTATTTCCCGCCCTGGTAGAGTTAGGATATCTCCTATTTCACTGAAAAAATCATGTAGCAGGGGTATATTTTCGTCAGCAATAATCTTCATAATTTAGCGAATAACCTAAACCGATCGGGTGCACTAAAAAGGAACACCCTTCTATGCAACTCTTTGTCACTCACACTATTGTTAACTGACATAGCCCAACGGGCTATATCACCATTTTCTATTGTCGCAGTGGAAGATAACACATGTTGGTCGTTTCCGCCGCCATAGTGCCATCTTCAGAGCATTATAAATTAATTTCACTTGAGTTTATGGGGTTGTTGCAAGGCATTACAATGCCTTGCTGATGTTTGAATGGTCAATACAAGCGTGTAGTTAGAAAACATGACTGGTATTAATCGTTTTTGACAGTAATAGCTTCACTTCTATTAGCGCTACCCAAATACGGCTGAACGCATCATTGAGATCACCATTAATAGCTCAAATTTTTGTGACAAAGCTAGAGTTATTAACTCCTAAGATATATTTGGGAATATAACAAATCAACTATCATCTTCTGATCTGGGATAGCTTTGGAAGTCACGAGTCAGCTTAAATAGGTTAAATAGACTAGCGATATTAGCTATTATTGAACTATCACCCCTAACTTGCTTGCTTATTCTCGTTCTGCCTTTCTTTCCTTATCTTCTGTAAGAACGCACGGAACTTAGCCTCATCTTCCTTAGCCTGAGGCAGCTCCTTTTTAACTATGCTAGCTATATCATCCTCAGTTAGCTTATCTTTAACTATACTAGCTATATCATCCTCAGTTAGCTGCTCTTTAACCATGCTAACTATATCATCATCAGTTAGCTCATCTTTAACTATGTTAGCTATATCATCCTCAGTTAGCACCTCTTTAACTATGCTAGCTATATCATCCTCAGTTAGCTCATCTATAGCATTCTGAATTACCCGAACTATCTCCTTCTCTTTTATCTTAGCTTTATCTCTTATAGCTTTATCTATACTAACCCTAATTAACCTAACTATCTTAGCTCTCAATAGATCAACCTGACTTCCCTCAGCTATCTCACGCTGCTTTTCATGCAGTTGCTCAACTAATGCATGAATAAAAAACTCATCAATGTGATTAAGATCCTCATTAAGATCCCCATTAAGATACCCCATAACCTCTCCTGTACACATAGCAGACATAGGGACTGAAGTAGCATACGAACATCTTGTAATTAAAAAATTAAAGGCGGTTTTTAATTTTTCTGCACCATCTATATTTTCCCAGTTCAACTTATATTTTAGATAGCATTGATATAGCTGGGTGCCCAGCTTTTTACTCAAAGGCACTAAATCTAACGAAATGTATGAACCCCTATCTGTATCTGTATCTGTGACTTTCTGACTCGTTTCCTGAACGTTAGGAGGAACAGAATATGCATTCAATGAAATAGTATTCACAACAAAAAATAAAAAAATAAAAACAATACGATAAAATGAAGTGGCTTTTTTCATTGTTACATTACACCCTGATTATTTTAACCAAATGTATTTTTCATTAACGTTTACGCAAACGATTTTGAGTATAGTTTATGATTGTTGATTTTTAAAAAAACATTGAATATATTTATTAAATATTTATGGGACCAAAATTTACTTTTAATGAAGTGGAAATTTACAAAGAAAAATAAAACAATAAGGTAAAATTAATTAGTTACTTTTTATTAAAGTGGCGATTTAAAAAAGTTGGAGACATGAATGTATCATCGTATAATTCCGACTTTTGGGTTATCTATGGATGTCATTGAAGCCCTCTGCCGCTGCTGCTCTCAGAAAAAATCATTGATTCGTTACGGAAAATCTAAGTCAAGCAAGCAAATATTTCACTGCACTGACTGCTGCAAGAGTTTCCAATTTGAGTACTGTGTGAATCCGGAGTGTCAGAATAGATCGTTGAGATGACCATGAATAGCTCAAATTTTTGTGCCAAAGCTAGCGTTGTAAATACTAACAATACGACTGTGCTGTTCATTTAAAAAGTTCTAGCTTTAGCGCCTAAGATAAATTTGAGCATAAATAACTCAACTATCCATCTCTTATTCGCTTACCTTGCTCTTTTACTGCTCTTTTTCTATCTTAGCCTGAAACTCCTGAAACTTCATATTGAGCTTATCCAGATCTTTCTCCATCTCAGGTAGATACTTGAAAACAATGCTCTTTATCTCATCTTCAGTTATCTCACCTATAGCTATCTCATCTCTAGCTATTGTGTTGATAACTTTCAAAATCATATCTTCCTTTGTTATCTCAA
>JAQYUY010000044.1 GCA_028728195.1 Endozoicomonas sp. (ex Botrylloides leachii) | reverse complement strand
CTCCAGTGGAAAATAACGAGGGGAGCGAGTAATCCAGCTAAGGGTATAATTGTAACGGTCAATATCTTGCAATAAATCATAAAATATTTCTGCTGCACTTTGACCACTACCTAATACGGTAATTGATGATTGTTGTTGTAAGACAGATTTATTAGCTAGGTACCTAGAAGAGTGTTGTTTCATAAGAGCTGAATCGTCACAACATGAAGGTAGCGAAGGAACGGGACCAGTGCCAATAACTAACCTTTTTGCAAAATAGTAAGTACACTTTTTAGTGTGAGGGTCTTTTACTGTTACTTTATAGGCATCATGTTGCCGGTTTTTATCAATGGCGATCACTTCACTATTGAACTGGATATTATTGAGTTTTGTTGTTGCCCATTGGCAGTACTTGTTGTATTCCTCGCGTAATATAAAAAAATTTTCCCGAATATAAAAAGGATATAAACGACCTTGTTGTTTAAGGAAATTCAAGAAACTATAAGAACTAGTCGGATCAGCAAGTGTGACTAGATCTGACATAAAAGGGGTTTGAAGGTGACTGCCTTCAATCATTATGCCCGGGTGCCAGTTAAACTCTGGGTTTTTATCAAAAAAAATAGTATTTAATGATTTAATGGGTTCAATTAGGCAGGCAAGGCTTAAATTAAAAGGACCAAGACCTACACCAATAACATCGTATGGTCGTATAGACATCGTATCACCACCCCTTATGCTGCATAAAGGCCAAACCGTGTTGTTTAATCGCTTTTATCACAGATTGAATATCGTCTAAGGTTGTTGCTGGGTTAAGCAAGGTAAACTTTAGATACTGCTCATTGTTAACTTTGGTAGCTGCAATTAATGCCTCACCTGAACGTGATAGTGCCTTTCTAATGTAGTGATTAGTATGATTAAGTTGCATGGGTGAATAAGCGCCAAGGGGTTTAAATCGAAAGACTAAGGCACTTAATTGAGGTGTATGGATTACGTCGATTAAATGATCAGCTAGCAATAGCAAGAAGACCTCGTGGGCAAGACTGATCACGTGATCAAACATTTCTCCTATGCTATCTTCACCTTGTTTTCTTAGTGTCAGCCATAGTTTTAATGCATCGAAACGTCGGGTTGTCTGAATGCTTTTATTGATTAAGTCAGGTGTACCTTCTTCGTATTGAGATAAAGGGTTAAGGTAGTCAGCATGGTAAGTTATGTTGCGGAAGTGCGTTTTATTCTGTAATAAAAAAGTGCTGCAACTCACGGGCTGAAAAAAAGATTTATGGAAATCAACCGTGACAGAGTCAGCCTTTTCAATACCTGATAATAATGAACGATGTTTTTTTGATAGCAATAGGCCTCCACCATAGGCAGCATCAACATGTAACCATATATTTTGTCGTTCGCAGATGTCAGCAATAGGTAATATAGGGTCTATACTGCCAAAGTCTGTTGTACCTGCTGTGGCGATGACAGCTATCGGAATATTATCTAATGCGATATTTTTTTCTATCAATGACAGTAATGTATCAGGGTTAATACAATAGCGAGCATCACAGGGTACGGTAACGACTGAGTTAGAGCCTAATCCAAGAATACTGGCTGCTTTTTGGATACTGAAATGACTTTTTTCTGAAGTAAATATCCGTAGCTTGTTAGCTTCTTTAGGTAAGCCCGTATGTTTGACGCTGTGATTAAAATAGTGATTACAGGCATGGTCTCTAGCTAGTAATACAGCCATTAAATTAGACTGGCTACCACCACTGGTAAATACGCCATCGGCATTCTCTGGCAGGAATCCTACTTTTTCATTTATCCAATGGATAAGGGTTTGTTCAATTAATGTGGCGCCACCGCTTTGATCCCAGGTTTCGACTGCCGTGTTCACAGCGGAAGCAATCAACTCCCCCACCAATGCAGGCAGAGTAATCGGACAGTTAAGGTGAGCCATGTACTTTGGGTGATGAAAGTATACGGCATCGGTTAAAAAAAGTTGTTTAACCTCAGCAAGCACGCTGTCGAAATCAGTTAATGGTTGCGCTAAGTTGATGCTTTCAAATTTTTTTGCCAGTTCGTGGGGGTAGATACCAGAAAAAGGTTGATTAGTGGTAGTCAATGTTTCTGATAGTAGATGTAAGCCTTTTTCTATGCCAGCCTGATAATCACTTATTGTCAGCTTATTAAGTAAATGATCCGCTAGGTGTTTACTGTTGTTTAGGGCGGTCTTTGCTGCTAAAGATACGGCTGTTTCTTGATGAGGTGGCCAAATGCTAGTTAAGGGCCTTTTGCTGGAAATGGATTTTTTATGGTATTCGGGTACGGTTTCTGTCTTTAGTAACCGTGTATTCGATGAACTCATAATAGGCTCTTAAGAAATAGATTCATAGCAATTAGTGGAAGATGGTACTCGACTACCTAACAACGATAATAATTATCATTAGCATTTCTTTGTGATCTTGGGGTGTATTTTTTTGTCAATATTTAATCCGTTTTTGTAAGCATGCTTTTTCTGGATATGTAGTTAAACGACAGCAGATGACATTTTGTCTAAATAAAGTAATGAGTATTATTCCTATTTGCAATTAATTTGATAATGTTTATCATTTGCATTATTTATAATGTTGTATTTATAAAGGTCTAGATATGGGTATGTTGTCCTCTTTGTCATCTAAGACTGTTGCCGTTACTTTATTTATTAATGCGCTGGCTTATGGTGCTGAGGGTGATATAGCAGGCGATGACAATGCGGCAAATAGCAGTGATACCTACACGCTGAGTACGTATACCGTTCATGGAAAAAAGTACCACTCCACAGGCACCAAGTCTGACTTGAAACCCTTACAATCACCTATGAGTTATGAAGTCTACGACAGTCAACTGTTACAACGAAGACAGGTTGATAGTGTCAATGAGGCACTGCGTTATGTAACGGGTATTACGGCAGAAAGTCGCGGTACGGTGAGCATATTTGATCAATACACGATTCGTGGTTTTCAAACCTATTATAACTATTATGATGGACTTCCTCTGTTGTCTAATAAATCATGGAACTTGTATCCGCAAGTTGATGCATTTGCTACAAGCAGCATTGAAGTATTAAAAGGACCAACGTCTGTTCTTTATGGTGCGGCACCTGCTGGAGGAATGGTTAATCAGGTGGCAAAAGAACCCATAGCTAAAAAAGAAACCCTGATTCGCACGCGCTTGGGTTCTGA
>JAQYUY010000043.1 GCA_028728195.1 Endozoicomonas sp. (ex Botrylloides leachii) | reverse complement strand
GATCAACTTTCTGACCATTCCTAGTTTAGCGCTTTCAATCTTCTCTAGATCCACATAAACTGAGACCCCGATAAGAAAATAAACTGTCCGCACGAAGCAGTGAAATTTCGTTTCCAACACTAAAAAATTTTATCGTCGTGTATTATGTAGCCCATACATGCTCAGAAATAACGAAAATAAGTATGAAATGTATCTATTTTATGCGTATGTACCATTAATGCGACATAATTTTGACCTATTATTCTCTCTATCTGGAGAGGTAGTTATTACTACGATCTTGCGTTTTTATTCAGTGTCCCAGCCATAGAGAAGGAGGCATTATATAATGAAAAAAACCCCTAGCTATCGGTTTAGGCAGGCTGTTCAGAATAATCAGCCATTGCAAATTGTTGGGACGATTAACGCCTATTGTGCCCTGTTAGCCGAAAAGCAAGGTCATCAAGCTATTTATCTTTCAGGCGCAGGTGTAGCTAATGCATCTTATGGCTTACCTGATTTAGGTATTACCTGTCTTTCGGATGTGCTTGAAGATGTCCGGCGTATTTCATCGGCTACCGAATGCCCTCTTCTTGTTGATATTGATACAGGCTGGGGCGATGTTTTTAGCATTGCCCGTACAATAAAAGAGATGGAGAGAGCAGGAGCGGCAGCCGTGCATATTGAAGACCAAGTCGCCGAAAAACGCTGTGGTCATCGCCCTAATAAATCCATTGTGTCCAAAGAAAAAATGCAAGATCGTATCAAAGCCTCAGTGGATGCAAGAAGAGATGATCAATTCGTCATTATGGCAAGAACAGATGCTTTGGCTGTTGAAGGTATGGCCTCAGCTATTGAGCGGGCTTGTCTTTGCGTCGAAGCAGGAGCTGATATGATTTTTCCCGAGGCGATGACCTCTCTTGAGGACTACCGTTTTTTTACTCAGTCAGTTAATGTGCCTGTTCTGGCTAATATTACTGAATTTTCAACAAAAACACCTTTATTCGATTGCAATGAACTAGCAGATGCCGGTATTGCCATGGTGCTTTACCCCCTCAGTGCTTTTAGAGCTATGTCTAAGGCGGCAGAGTCTGTTTATCAGAGCATTGCTGTTAATGGGCACCAGAAAAATGTCTTGAATATTATGCAAACTAGAGAAGAACTCTATCAACGATTAGGCTATTACGACTATGAAAAAAAGCGCGATAAGTTATCTAGCGACTAGCTAGAAATGCCTACGAAGAAATACAAGCATATAGTCTTAAATATAAAAAATAATATTTTTACCTGTAATAACAATGACGCTGGAGTTATTAATGGCGGATAAAAAGTTAGGCGGCGCTGGTTTAAGAGGACAAAGTGCTGGAGAAACCAAACTTTGTACGGTAGGTAAGTCAGGAACCGGTTTAACCTATTGTGGCTATGATATTACAGAGCTAGCAGCACAAGCATCATTTGAAGAAGTCTGCTGGTTGCTATTTCATGGTGAGCTTCCAAGTAAGTCGCAGCTTGAAGCCTATCAGAAAAAATTGAAAGGCTTGCGGCAATTGCCAGCCCCTTTGAAGCGTTGTCTTGAGGAAATTCCAGCAACAACGCACCCGATGGATGTATTGAGAACAGGCTGCTCAATGCTAGGGACATTAGAGCCAGAAGAAAGCTTTAAACAACAACAAAATAAAGCAGATCGCTTATTAGGAATTCTTCCTTCTATACTATTGTACTGGTACCGCTATAGCCATGATGTGATTCGGATTGATACTGAAACAAATGAAGACTCCATTGCAGGCCATTTTCTCCATTTATTGCATGGCAAACCTCCGTCAAAAGAACACCTCCGTTGTATGGATGTATCTCTCATTTTGTATGCTGAGCATGAATTTAATGCCTCCACATTTGCAGCACGGGTTTGCGCTTCCACTCTATCTGATATTTATTCTTGTATTACAGGGGCTATAGGCACATTGAGAGGCCCTTTGCATGGCGGTGCAAATGAAGCAGCCATGGAGATGATTCAAAAATACAGCTCGCCAGAAGAAGCAATAAAATCTGTTAACCAAATGCTAGAAAATAAAGAAAAAATCATGGGGTTTGGTCACGCTATCTATAGCGAATCTGATCCTAGAAATGCAATTATCAAGCAGTGGTCAAAAGCTTTATCAAAAAATGCTAAAAATAGCCATCTTTATGATGTATCAGAAGCCATAGAAAGTATTATGTGGGATAAAAAACGGTTATTTGCTAATGCTGATTTTTTCCATGCATCGGCTTATAACTTTATGGCGATTCCTACTAAGTTGTTTACTCCTATTTTTGTTTGTTCCAGAGTGTCTGGTTGGGCTGCTCATGTGATGGAACAGCGATTTAATAACCGGATTATTCGTCCTTCAGCTGATTATACCGGCGCTAAAGTGAGAGCATTTCTACCGCAAGATAAAAGAGAGAATAAGTGACCATGAGTAGTAATGTTGAATTTAATAATAGACCTGATTATGACCAAGTTATTCAATCAATTGCCGACTATGTGCTGAATTTTAATGCCTACTCTGAAGAGGCATTAAAAACCGCTCGCTACTGCTTAATGGATGCATTGGGTTGCGGTTTATTAGCGTTAGGATTCCCTGAATGCACCAAGCATTTAGGACCTTTTGTTCAAGGAACCACTGTGCCCTACGGTGCCAGAGTGCCTGGTACATCGTTTATACTTGATCCGGTGAAGGCTGCCTGGGATATTGGCTGCATTATTCGCTGGCTAGACTTTAATGATACTTGGTTGGCTGAAGAGTGGGGACATCCCTCTGATAATTTAGGGGCTATTCTCGCAGTCAGTGATCACCTATCCCAACAACAACTTGCTAAAGGCGAAGCATCTATAACAATGCGAACAGTCCTAAAATCCATGGTAATGGCCCATGAAATTCAGGGCTGTTTGGCATTAAAAAACGCATTTAACCGTGTGGGGCTGGATCATGTTATTTTGGTTAAAGTGGCTTCTACAGCGGTTGTGGCTAAGTTGCTTGGCGCTTCTAGAGCACAAATACTATCTGCGTTGTCTCATGCATGGGTAGACGGACAGAGCTTGAGAACTTATCGCCATGCTCCTAACGCTGGGTCTAGAAAAAGTTGGGCTGCAGGTGATGCAACATCCAGAGCAGTACGCTTAGTCGATATTGCCATGCGGGGCGAAATGGGCGTGCCAAGCGCTTTAACTGCTCCGCAGTGGGGGTTTTATGATGTACTATTT
>JAQYUY010000042.1 GCA_028728195.1 Endozoicomonas sp. (ex Botrylloides leachii) | reverse complement strand
ACTGTTGCAAACTGGATAGAAAGTGTTAAAACACTAACACTTTCTATCCAGTTTGCAACAGTGCCGTAAAATTGAAGATGCCTTCAAACGCATTAAAATCAACAGGAATTTACCGTACGTTCACCAAGGTTTTCAGATGCTTAACTTTGTTGTTGTAAGTATTTTTGGTGTTATGGAATGCTTGCGTACATGGAATTAGCTGGTTCCAGCAAAGCTGCAGCTGACAAAGGCACTGTTGCAAGGTGATATTCGGATATAGCTGTTATGCTTTAAATATTTCCTTTTCATAAGGCACCGCTAATGTAACCTTTCTCCAACCAACACTTTCCTCCTGAAGTCATCCTTTGGGCAGTTCGCTGGTATTGCAAATACGGTATTAGTTATCGGGAGCTAGAGGAGATGCTGTTAGGGCGATGTGTTGGAGTTGATCATACGACTATTGATCGCTAGGCCCAGAATTTGTGCCTCAGATCAATTTGGCTTGTGATACATCCAACTACCCAAGTGTCTTTTATATTATAAGTTGGTAGACATCCTAGAAGGCTGCACATAAACTGTCTAATAAATCGTTTGCGCATACATAATAGACATTTTTTCTATTAATCGATTTAGGAGACAAAACATGCGATTATTTGGATATGCTCGGGTTTCTACCAGTCAGCAATCTCTAGATGTACAAGTAAACGCATTATTGGCGGAAGGTGTTCACCAAAAAAGGATCTTTACGGATAAGTCTTCCGGCGGCAATGTGAACCGAGATGGCTTACATATGTTGCGCCTAAAGGTTGAGGAAGGAGACATTGTTCTCGTCAAAAAACTTGATCGATTAGGTAGAGATACCGCTGATATGATCAATCTCATTAACGAGTTTGATGTATTGGGTGTAGCTATACGCTTCTTAGATGATGGGATCAGTACCGAAGGAACTATGGGCAGAATGGTTGTAACTATTTTGTCAGCAGTAGCTCAGGCAGAGCGTCAGCGTATTTTAGAGCGTACTAATGAGGGTCGGCAGGAAGCAAAAGCAAAGGGTATCAAGTTTGGCCGCAAGCCTACGGTAAATAAGAAAAAGGTAGCTGAACTTAAAGCTCAAGGTATGGGGGCTACTGAAATTGCTCGTGAAATGCAAATTGGTCGGTCGACCGTGTACAAAATACTTGGCCACAAAAGTAAACGATCTGATGCACCGTTTTTTGATGCTTAGTTAATTAAACGACTATGGTTATTAATGCGCCATCAAAGGGATTGAAGTTATGCAAGCCATGCAAAAGGGGCAAGCTGATAATTGGTACTAGGCGAATCCTTTGGTAGGAATGCGCCTAGTAGAAAGGGTATTTGGTTTGTAACACAACCAAGTGATAGTGTTTTAACACTTTCTGTCTAGTTTGCAACAGTGCCAAAAAATGTCCGGAAAACTCTTGCCAGATCATCTCAATGTGGGAGTCTAGGATGCTTCACAGATTAAGTTAATACTGAATTTTCAGACGGCCTCTAAGAGCAATTTTTTTAATCGATCGCCTTTTAATAGCAATACGCTTCATGACATTTTTAAAGAGCCACTGCTATATGTATTTCGCGACTCGTGTTAAATGGGCATCCAGATTAATGCATTCTTTTTTTGTTTTTACCTCATTATGCATTATAATTAAATAAAACGTTCATAAAAATGCTTTATATCAGGAGAAACGTTATGGCAATGATGACGCTTAGAGACATCCCTGACGAGCTTCACAGCGCCCTTAAAGCTAGGGCTAAACGAAATAACCGTAGTTTGGTGGCCGAAGTTCGGAATATTCTTAAAGAAGTCCTGCAACCCGAGGATCGGGTGTTAATGGGGGATGCGCTGGTTGATATCGGGCGAGAAATGAGTTTGACGGATGAAGAGGTCAACCTCCTTGAGCAGAATCAAGACAAGGTGCTAGCGGAACCGGTGAGGTTCGAATGATATTACTCGACACAAATGTTATTTCAGAAACCATGAAGCAAGCGCCTGATCCGGCGGTCATAGCATGGCTGAATGAGCAAATCAGCGAGACACTCTACCTGTCCAGTGTAACGCTAGCCGAGCTGCTATTTGGCATTCGTGCCTTGCCCGATGGTCGGCGCAGACAACAATTAAACCAGTCCATGAATCGGTACGCCGCACTCTTCAAGGTTCGCATCCTTGATTTTGATATTGCAGCTGCCCAGCAGTACGCAGACTTGGCGGTACTGGCCAGAAAAAAGGGGCGAGGATTTCCGGTGCCTGACGGTTATATTGCGGCTATTGCTTCTGCGCATGGGTTCCGAGTGGCCTCGCGGGATGTAGCGCCGTTTGAGGCGGCTAACATCAATGTCATTAACCCCTGGGAATGGCGGAATTAAGTATTCGACATCACAACGATGCTGTCGTCGCTTTGCTTAACGCCGTCGAACCACTGATTGAACGGGCACTGTTGCAAACTAGACAAAAAGTGTTAAAACACTAGCGCTTGGGTTTGTTACAAACCAAATACCTTTTCTACTAGGCGGACTGATCTGATGCACTACTTCTGGACACCTCGCTATGATAGTTAAACGACTATTTGAGGTGAACAATGGCCATTACAAGAGAGTTCAGAGAAGAAGCACTTAAGCTGGCTGATACCATGGGTATTCCTGCTGCTGCCAAAGAGCTAGGTATCAAGACCGCAAAGCTCTATGGTTGGAGATCTGCCGCTAAGAAGAAAAGCTCTGTTAGCCAACGAGAAACAGAGCTTACAACTGAGAATGCCCATCTAAAGCGCCAGTTGGCAGAAAAGACAGAGGAGCTGAATATCCTAAAAAAGGCGGCAGCCTACTTCGCTAAATCAGTTCATGCTGGATAACGAACAGAACTTGAGCCTGAAGGCCATGGCAAATGCATTGAAAGTAACGCGAAGTGGGTACTACCAGTGGAAGAAGTCACGCAATACAGCCTGCAGCCGCTCAATCACCCAAAAGGCACGAGACAAGGCAATCAAAGACCTTTTTGTCGAGCACAAAGCCCGGGCAGGTGCCCGACGAATCCAAAAAGAACTGGAGGAAGCAGGTATGTCATGCTGCTTTAAAACCATTGCTTCCAGTATAAAACGACAGGGGTTAGTGCCCAAAGCTTCGAGGAAATTTAAGATCACAACAACGGATAGTAGACATAACCTACCCATCGCTCCGAATTTGCTGAAGAGAGACTTCTCAGAAGCTGTTCATGATCTTGATTTTCCTTGATAATTCATCGAATGAGACAAAAGTACCCCAGCGATATCACTCGTGAACAGTTTGAACCTATTCTTCCGATCCTTGAAAGTGCTCGCAAGA
>JAQYUY010000041.1 GCA_028728195.1 Endozoicomonas sp. (ex Botrylloides leachii) | reverse complement strand
TTGGATAGAAAACTGCCGCCGTTTATGGAAAAATACTGAGCGTAAATTGAACACAAGTCTTCAATTTACGCATTTAGCTTTCTTGGTACTATTGTTAAGAAGATTATGAACAGCTTCTAAGGCTTATCGAGCACTGTATCCTCAACAGATAACTCCCTTCAGCTTGACAACACTAGAAAAAAAATAAAATGAACTACAGCTACGTGAACCCCACAATAAACTTCGGAATATAACCGATCAACTAGCTTGAATCACCATAAGTGCTATCAATAACCGTGTAATATCAAGCAATTTTAATTGTATATACGTTAAGTAACTGCTAGAGTCCGCTAACCACTTTAATATAAAGACTTAGTCACGGTGTACAGTCAAACTCAAAAAAACAGGCGCTTTGCAGGTGCTGACAATATGCTAGCGAGTATTGTGGTGTCCGCTATTAATGTCCCAGTCATTATTATTACCTGTTAGGGTTGGCAGTGATTCAGGCCGACCCTGGCAGGGTCGGCGGTGAATGCTCATTTTTCTGCCTCCTTGCTATAAGGCTCGGCTCCTAATAATTTAAATATTTGGAGTTGTAGTATGCGGTTTAGAGAGTTAATAAGCCTTGGGTTAATGACCTTTGCTTTATTTCTAGGGGCAGGGAATGTCATTTATCCCCCCGTGGTTGGCCAGCATGCAGGTCATGAGCTATTAGCTGCTGCCATAGGCTTTTTACTAACAGCGATTGGATTACCGCTATTAGCACTGGTTGCCATAGCTCGGGTAGGTGGTTCTGAAAAAATAACCAACCTATTACCTCAGTGGTGCAGTCAAGCGTTTTGGGTCATATTGTTTCTGGTGATAGGTCCATTATTTGCTATTCCAAGAATGGCAGTTGTCTCTTATGAAATGGGTTTTGCCCCCCTCTTATCGCA
Organism: Endozoicomonas sp. (ex Botrylloides leachii); assembly: GCA_028728195.1. Lineage (GTDB taxonomy): Bacteria > Pseudomonadota > Gammaproteobacteria > Pseudomonadales > Endozoicomonadaceae > Endonucleibacter. The sequence goes on along the minus strand of JAQYUY010000041.1, from coordinate 2,650 downwards.
TCCTCAGAACTGGCATCTTTTCGTTTTTTCAACTGCCTTTTATAGCCTTGTATTACCATTTGCAATCCGACCTAGCTTGCTTGCCAAAAATGTTGGTCGTTATATAACGCCGATACTTGTACTGTTGCTGGCAGTGATAGCCTGGGGTACGTTAACTAGTCCGAAGGGAGCAATTGCTTCACCTGTTGGTATGTACGTTATGCACCCTTTTGCAGAGGGATTACTTCAAGGTTATATGACGATGGACTGTATTGCTGCACTAGGCTTTGGTGCTGTAATAGGCTTATCGGTACGTCAACTAGGCATCAAAGACCCTGTTATGGTAGCCAAGTACTCGGCTTATGCCGGTGTAATAGCTGGAGTTGGGTTAGCTCTTGTTTATCTAATGCTCATGTATCTTGGCGCAACCAGTCACTCCGTGGCAACCGGTGCAACCAATGGTGCAGAAATATTAGCTGATTATGTCGCTGCACTGTTTGGCTTACCCGGCAAACTAGCGCTTACCGCTGTCATAACGCTTGCTTGCTTTACTACAGCGATAGGGGTAGGGTCGGCTTGTGCTAATTATTTTAGCACACTACTAAAAGTGCCATATGCACTGGTGTTGACTGTGGTTATGGTCATTTCCACAGCGGTGTCTAATGTAGGGTTAACAAAGTTAATTTCCATTTCTGTACCGACAGTGGTGATGCTTTATCCATTGGCTATCGCGCTTATTATTATGGGCTTGCTCCGCTCTAAAATGCCAAAACCTGCCGTTATTTATCCCTGCACTTTTGCAGTTGTAACAGTCTTTGCTGTACTCGATGGGTTAAATATAGCCAAACTATTACCATTAGGCTTGGCTGAAAATCTGGACCAATACCTACCTCTTTTTAAATACCAACTTGGCTGGGTACTACCCTTTTTACTTTCCATTGTAATGACTTGGTATTTAACCTTGTCTAGTAATAAAAAGGTTATTGCCGCTTAATATGTAATAAAAATAAGCTCTAATTTATGGGTGATAAATTAAACCTGTTGATAGTGCTTCGGGATATAAGCCAACCAATCACTTTATCGTGTAATTCGACTGATTTCAAAAAGCCGATAGTTGTTCGCACAAGGCGCTTCAATCTAGTCTGAACACTTAGGTTGCTGCGCTCTACCCGTTGGGTATTTAGTATTGTTGCACGGAAGTTGTGCTACTGAGCCAGACGATAGTTTTAAAATGGGAAATAACGGTTGTTGGGCTTATTCTCAAAGCAAGTCCAATACCTCTCACGCCAGAGCCTCTCATGGTTATATCAACAATACGCTTAGGGTATCTGGCTGGTTGGCATTATAGCTGTATTCGAGCTAACAGCTCTTTTTGCACTTGCTGCTTTTCCATTCTTAACAACACTTTCAGTTTGACGGCAACAGACATACGCAACGTGAACTACAGTCATTAGGCTCTAAAAGAAATTTGGCAATATAACAGACCAACTTGTTTAAATCATCACTGATTATAGTAGCTTTATATACCGCGCCTACAATACCTAAATAGACTCAATAGCCATTTTTATTACAAATAGATTTAAATTGTGCTTGACATAAAAAAAGAAAAGCGCATTCTATTTGCACAAAACATGCAAAAAGAGAATAATGTCGTGTATACAACACGTGAAGCACGCCCTGTGCCATTAGTTACCTTTAAAATTCGTCAAGACGATAGCTGGGTAAATGTCACCAGTGATGAGATTTTTTCTGGTAAAAATATCATTGTTTTCGGCCTCCCTGGCGCCTATACTCCGACATGCTCCTCCTCACACCTACCTGGCTATGAAGCATTATATGAAGTATTTCGCCAACACGGTATTGATGAAATATACTGTCTGGCGGTAAATGATACTTTCGTTTTAAATGCTTGGGCTTCCGACGAAAAAATCAAACACGTTAAGATGTTACCTGATGGTAATGGCGAATTTACCGAAAAGATGGGACTTACTTTTAACGCGCAAGAACTTGGCTTTGGCAAACGCTCTTGGCGTTACTCCATGCTGGTTCGTGATGGTATTATCGAAAAGCAATTTATTGAGCCTGTTGAACCTGGCGACCCATTTAAAGTATCTGATGCAAATACGTTATTAACGTATATTGCTCCTGATGCCAAACTACCTCAATCAGTGTCTCTATTCACAAAGCCTGGCTGCCCATTTTGCGCTAAGGCCAAACATATGTTAAACGACCGAAATATTCCATTTGAAGAAATTATTCTGGGTCAAGCTACAACTAGCATATCGCTGAAAGCAGTAACTGGCCAAAATACAACACCTCAAGCATTTGTTGACGGTGTTTATATTGGCGACACCGATCAATTGGAAGAATGGTTAAGTCACCAGGAAGATACCATGACATAAATGTATAATACCAATCGAACTTTTTAACTACGCTATTGCGCAGACTATACGTCGATAAAATTCTTCGCAATAGCCATGCTATGACTTATCATTCTGACTGAGCTGCCCATACTCACTACGGTCGTTAGAAAATACTATTGGCATAAATTCCTTAGAAGCTGTTCATGATCTTGATTTTACTTGATAATTCATCGGATGAGACAACAGTACCCCAGCGATATCACTCGTGAGCAGTTTGAACCTATTCTTCCGATCCTTGAAAGTGCTCG